>NZ_QXIU01000268.1 GCF_003570935.1 Candidatus Cryosericum odellii | reverse complement strand
CGTGTCAAAAAAGTCAAGGAGATTCTGCCGGAGCTGGAGCAGCTGACGACACAGATGAAAGCCCTGTATGCGCTCCTGCGGGAAGACGCCCAACACCCGTCTGATGGTGCCTCGCCCGGTCTGACACTGGTGGTGGACGCCGACACCATCGTGCCCCGCGTCGAACGAGCATCTTCCACGATCATCACAGAACACTCACGGCTGTACGAGCTGCTGTCTTGCCTCTCGTGCGTACGGTTCCTCAAGTTCCGCAAGAAGCAGAAGGACCGATTCTCGGTGACACTCATGGAGCATGAGGGAGAGGCATCACATGATCCGCTGCCGGTGGGCATGCTGGAGGCGCAGTGTCTGGGGACGTTGCGCGCCATGCAGATCTTCCTGGAACTGGCAGGAAACTCTCCTCACACGGTCATTACCGTGGACGCAGCAGACCTGACAGCCCGTCTGGACTTGGGTGAGGAGACACCCGGTATCCTGGACGCCGGCGTACGACTCCTCTCGCTGCTCCGCTTCATCACCCTGCTGGAGGTGCCCGGCCTGTTCTCGCCCGTCATGAGCCTGAACGTGACAGTCACAAAGAAGGTTGGCACCATCCATGGCCAGGACCTGAGGAAGATGCAGGATGAGCAGTTCTTCAAGGTGCGGGCGATGGAACAGTACTGTTTGCTGATCCTAGGCAAGCGCCTCGGCGTGGGCAACCTGTTTGGGAAAGCCAATACGTCCTTCCTCACCGACTACTTCCGCCTGTCCGAAAAGGAATTCATCAAGACGCACCTGGCGGATGTCGAGCCCATCGCCTACAAGCCGGTCACATGGCAGAAATCCGTCGCGACAGACAAGAACTTCGAGGAGTTGTCTCCTGAGCAGAAAGCGGTGCTGGACAGCAAACAGGACGCAGTGATGGTCCTGGCAGGCCCCGGGTCGGGCAAGACGCGCCTGCTGGTGGCCAAGGTGGTCGCCCTGATCACCAACGAGCAGGTGAATCCGGCCACCATCCTGGTGTTGGTCTACAACCACGCGGCCCGGCAGGAGATCCGCAGGCGCCTGCGCGTGCTGCTGGGTGACACGGCACGCTCTGTCGCTGTCCACACGTTTCACTCCTTTGCCCTTGGCGAGGTCTGCCACATTAACGTCATGGACATCCTGCGCGGCGAGCACAAGGACCAGCGCTTTGCCGACGCCATCACGGCAGCGGCGAACATCCTGGAACGGCATGCCGAGACCGAGCGGATACCGCTGCCGTACCGCTATGTGCTGATCGACGAGTATCAGGACATCACGGCCGACCAGTACCGCATGGTCAGCGCGCTGGTGGGGAGGCTGCGTGAGTCGGGCGAGCGCCAGTACATCTTTGCCATCGGCGACGACGACCAGAACATCTATGCCTTCAACGGGGCCGACGTCCGGCATATCCAAGCCTTCGAGAAGGATTACGACGCCGTGCAGTACGGCCTGAGCATCAACTTCCGGTCCCTCCCTGGCATTGTGACGTTCGCCAACCGCCTCATCGAGGGCAACCACGACCGTATGAAGAAGGACATGACGCTCCGCGCCAATGACCCACAGCCCGCGTCCCAGCCACATTCGGTGTTTTGGGCAGAGTACCGGTCGCGCGCCGAGGAATCCGCCACCATCGTGGAGCTCGTGCGCCAGTCAACAGGCCGCAGGATCGCCATCCTGGGGAAGGCCAACAAAGACATCGCGCACATCCGATGGACGCTGCACCACGAGGGCATCGCGTTCAGTGACCTCAACCAGCGCCACTGCAGCTACCTGCCGCTGTCCATGTGGCTGGTGAAGAACGAGCTAACAGCCAACCCCAACAGCCTGTACACGCCGAGTGCATTGACAGCCCTGTGCGATAGCCTACAGAAGGCACAGAGCCTGTGCGACTGGCAGATGCAGGAGGCGCATGACTGGATACGCGACCTTGTATGCGACGACACCGAGGAGCTGACCGGACAGGACCTCCTGCACGATTTGGTGCGATGGCTGTTTGAACCATCGACCGCCTCGACGCGCGCGTTCGGCGAGGGACCCCAGATCTCTGTGGACACAATGCACAAGTCCAAGGGCACTGAGTTCGACGACGTCATCCTGGTCGGCACCGACCAGTGGAAGATCGACGAAGAAGAGCGACGCATCTGGTATGTCGCCTGCACACGGGCCCGCTCGCGGCTCACGATGTTCGTGCCACCCTGCGAGCGTCCGCTGCTGGGACAACTGCTCAGCCCGCCCCTGGCGTATCCATCGGACGTCACGCCGGTAATGGACCCCGCGACCCTGCCGCAGTCCGTCTGGAGCCACGAACTGGATCCGGGAGACACGTACATTAGTTTCTGCAAATTCAAGCCTGACAACCGGGACGTTCCTGCCATGTTCCGCAACCTGGACCAAGCGACCCTGCACATCACGCAGGAAAATGGGCAGTACTTCGTGTGCAGCAGCTGCACGCCTCTGGCACGCTTGTCCCACAGCGGCGCAACTACAGCGTCCCAGTGCCCCTCCAGCCCGACTGCCATAGCCGTCGAGTCACCCATCATCCTTGTCCGCGAGACCGCCGACGAGCAGGACTTCGTTGTCCTGGCTACCCTGACAGCGGCAAAATAACGGGCACACAACCAAAACAAGACTGGATTCCCGCATACGCGGGAATGACAGAGGGGGGAACGGGGGAATGACGCAATGGCGCGCGGGAATGACAGAGGCAAAGGCGG
>NZ_QXIU01000267.1 GCF_003570935.1 Candidatus Cryosericum odellii | reverse complement strand
CATGACACCATACGCCATGATCTGCTGCATGTCAGTTACGTCCACGACCTCAGCGTCCTTGCCGAGCATTGTCAGCGCCTTGCGAACATTGTCCTTGAGCCCGTGACAGCGCGCACAACCAGAACCCAGAATTTCGATTCGCATGATTCCTCCTAGTTTGACAGCAACTCTTTCAGAGCCTGCATCAGTTCGTGAATACGATCTTCGACTCGTGAGTAGTGTACGAATTGACCTTCCTTGCGAGCAGCGACAAGTCCCATCTCTCGCAGAACCCTCAAGTGATGCGAAACAAGATTCTGTGGAATGCCAAGCGAACGCTCGATCTCGCAGACGCACAGCTCTCCGCCACGCAGAAGTCTGAGGACCTTGATCCGTTGCGGCTCCAGTAGAACCGACACCAGCTTCGCCTGCTCTTCGCATTCCGAGTTCCAATCGGCAACTATGTTCTGTGTCCCGCATGCAGGCACCCGTTCATCCATGTCACAACTCCCATTGATTCAATCTACATTGATATGTTATGTGGAAGCATTGCTTTGTCAAGACCCGAACACAAGATGATGTGAATGTCCCGAAACCGACGCAGACGCCGGGTTTGCGGAACCCACTTGACAGACGCTGGCCTCCTCGTACACTATATCGCATATGACCGATACAGTTGATGCAATGTCCATAGCACGAGCACTAGGCGACACGACACGCGCCCGAATTGCCGTTTTGCTCGAACGACGGGATCTGTGTGTCTGTGAACTGACAGAAACACTGGGTCAGTCGCAGGCCAACATCTCGGGTCATCTCAAGTTGCTTGTGTCCAGTGGTCTCGTCACGTCCAACCGGCAAAGCTACTGGACCCACTATGCGCTGGTCAGGACCCTGCCGGCGGATATCTCGCGCTTCCTCGGCGCCGTTATGCAGCAGGTCACTGCACAGTATCCCGGAGACCTGCTTGCGCTGGAACGATTGCCCGCTGATGTCTGTACGCTGAGACAGGAGCAACGGCGAAACGCCAGGGCGGGCAAACAGAAACCGAAGTAGCATTATTCAAGACACAGCAGTGTCTTCATCACTCAACAACATTCTGCATCAATGGAGGTCAAAATGGAACGAAAAGTTGGTCTGGGCTTCTTTCAGAAGTACATGAGTCTGTGGGTGGTGGTGGCCATGGTCGCCGGCATCATTCTGGGCCGTCTCCTGCCAGGAGTGATAAGCGCTCTCGACAAAATGACTGTCTACAGCATCTCTCTGCCGGTAGCCGTGCTCATCTGGCTCATGATCTATCCCATGATGCTGCAGATCGACTTCGGCAGCATCATGCGCGTCGGCAGGAACCCAAAGGGTCTGCTGATCACGCTAATCGTCAACTGGGCCATCAAGCCGTTCACGATGTTCCTGCTGGCCATCTGGTTTTTCAAGGGAGCCTATGGCCACATCCTTACGCCCGACCAGATCCAGCAGTACATAGCAGGCGCCGTGTTGCTGGGCGCTGCGCCCTGCACCGCCATGGTCTTCGTGTGGAGTTACCTCGCCGGCGGCGACGCCGCACACACGCTTGTCCAGGTTGCCGTCAACGACCTGGTCATCCTGGTCCTGTTCGTCCCCATCGTCGCGCTGTTGCTCGGCGTCGGCAATATCAAGGTCCCCTATGCCACGCTGTTCCTGTCCGTCGGCCTCTTCGTCGTCGTCCCACTCGTTGGTGGAGCTCTCACGAGAATCATGCTCATCCGGCGTCGCGGCAAGACATGGTACGACACAGTCTTCCTTCCGAAGTGGAACCCTGTCACCGTCATCGCTCTGATGGCGACATTGCTCGTCATTTTCTCCTTCCAGGGAAAGACCATCGCCACCAATTGGGTCAACATTCTGCTGATTGCCGTTCCCCTGATCCTGCAGACCTATCTCATCTTTGCCATCGGGTACGGCATGTGCAAAGCTGTAAAGGTTCCTTACCGTATCGCCGCCCCTGCGGCCATGATCGGCGCCAGCAACTTCTTCGAGCTGGCTGTCGCCGTCGCGATCTCCCTCTGGGGCATCAACTCCGGCGCCGCGCTTGCTACGACGGTCGGCGTGCTGACCGAGGTACCCGTCATGCTGACGCTGGTCTCCTTTGCCAAGAAAACCAGACACTGGTTCCCGGACCCTCGCACTAGTGACGAGTGCCGCGATGGTGCGGTCTGCCCAACTGAGTTGAAAGGCGCATAGGTACCATTCGTCCCAATCATCGGTCAGCCCCACCCCAGTCAGGTGGGGCTGACCGTCACTACAACGAGACGACTAGACGAGACTTCCTCTCCGAGCCAGGAGCTAACTCATCACGCCAAGAGCTCTACGACAGTCAACACGTTCGACTTGGACTCAGCTCTCTACTCGACAGGTTTCAGTTTTTCGCAGATGAGTGTCCGGACTTTCTCAGTGACATTGTCGATGACCTCGGCCGTGATAGCGGTCTTGCTCTTTTCGATACCAAAGTCCGTCGTCGAAACATGCACGTGGCGGATACCAAGCTTATCCATGATCTGCTCGCCACACGATACGGGGCAACCATCGATCACGACTGCCAGGTCGGCAGTGCGTGCAGCCTCGATGTATCCGGAGTTGCCGGCTCCCACAGCTGCCAGGCACGTCATCTTTCCTACCCCGTCAGCAAAGAGCTTTCGGGCAATCTGATCGGCAAGATACCCCGTATTCGCAGCGCCAGAACAGGAGTAAAGAAGAACCTTTGAACCAGATGTGCAAGAGCTTTCCATAGTAGTAGCCTCCCTGGACAGAATTGCAGAGAATCACTTGGCATCGTGCGACGCAGAGTAGATCTTCTCAACGTCCTCCGCGGTCAGTAACTTGTTCAAAATGAATGCAATGAGGAAGATGCCGGGGACATCGACAAGGAACCGCGCGACCGCAAAACGCGCCCCAAGCGACTGCATCTCGAACAGAAACATCGGGATCTTCAGGGTGGACCACGCTCCGATAAACACGAGCACGTTCATGAAACTGGCCCCTTTGTCCATGAGGACGGCGGCCACCGGAAAAGCGCCGTACAGAGGTCCAGCGGCAACAGCACCAAGGACAATGCCAAGTGCTGTCCCTTTCACTCCAGACCCTTTGCCCATATACCTGATGAGCATCTCTCGTGGAACCCAGACATCCAGCAGCCCCAGCAGGACGAAGATCGGAGGCATCACGAGAAGCATAGTCTTCAGTTGGTCAAGGAGAGACTTCTCTGCCCGTCCAGCCTTGGAGGGAAACAGAAACAGGAAGACAACGAAGAGGACCACCATCACGAGAGTGGCCCGATACTTCTTCAGCAGACTCCTGAACGTCATCTTGCCACCATCCATCCGACAAACAGCGCTGCGACAATGGAAAACGCAAAGGCAAGGGTGTTGCGGCCGATGGCAGCCTTCTTACCAAAGTACCTGATTTCCAGAGGCAGGGTCACAATGCCGACCATCATGAGCGAGGATACAAACGCCGCTATCTGTGTTACTCCAGCACCGTTCCGAAGCAGTTCGGCCGCTGCGGGGAACGCCACAAATCCAGGAATGAGTGTGATAGCCCCGACAAGTGAGGCAATCATGATTCCCATAAAACCCGAGCCGGCACCGAGCAGCCGCGAGATTGTGGCAGGATCGAACACAGCCAGAACGATCGCGACAAGCATCAAAACAATCAGGAACTGCGACAGGATGCCCTCAAACGCCTTGAGTCCCTTCATTAGGGCTTTCTTTGTCTTGGCCCTGTCTCTGATCATTGA
>NZ_QXIU01000266.1 GCF_003570935.1 Candidatus Cryosericum odellii | reverse complement strand
TTGATAATGATCGTGACAATGGACGCCCTGAACAGTGGGCCGGTGGATGCTCAGCCGCTGATCGCAGGGGAACTTCAGTACCTTCATGATCACGGCGCTGCGATCTCTGCTGCCGCCAGGAAAGCTGTTGAAGACGATATCGCTTATTGGCGTGGCACGATCAAGTCTGCCATGACTGATTCAAGTGGGACGAGCTATATGATCAAGATCGTTGCAAACGTAGATGCCACCGGCAATATCAATGCCGGCTCTCTTCAGGTGTACATAGACAACGCACCAGTGGGGAGCAATTTCATTCCTGCAGCTCAGTTCCTCGAGGATATGCGTTCTGGCTGGGTTACTGTTACACAAGCTTATGCCAGTGCCGAATCCATAGCTGCGGCTGCAAAGGCTCCGTAACATCTATAGTCGCTCCGGGTCCATAGAGCTTTACTGTGTTTTGTAGTGGGAAGGTATGACCTCCGCTGCGACGCCGCAATGATACGGCGCGCTGACGGCTGTGGTGACCGGGTTTCAATTCACCATACTTGTTGAAGGCACCTGTTGGAGGGGCATGGCATGATAACAACGAAATCGCGAGTCTGTTCACGAATTGGCGCTTTGATAGCTTTGATCCTGTGCTTGGTCTTGGCAACCCCAGGCATGCTGGGGAGCGTTCCCACAACGCAGGCAGCAGGGATGTCTGTTTGGTCACGTCTCCCGCTATATGGAGGCACTGTGTACAACATCGTCATTGACCCAGAGAATCCCTCCAGACTATCTGCGTACACGGGGGACAGTGTCTTCCATTCAACTGATGGCGGAGAGAACTGGAGAGAAGTGAATGCTGGTATTGCCAACATCACCACAGCGTCGTCCTCTTCTTCCATCCTGTATGGCAAATCTCCGGATGGCGCATTCTTCCGTTCTACCGACAACGGAGATCATTGGACAGCTGTGAACGCTGCTGGTATCGTGACCGCAGATATTGGAGCCATTGTTGTCAACCCAGTTACCCCTCGTATCCTCTATGCTCTCATGGTAAGCCCACAGGGATATCTTACCTATGGAAGCGGCGTCTTCCGTTCTGTCGACAGCGGAAACCACTGGACACAACTAGCCACTGGTCTTGCACAGGGTGATGATATCATCTCTCTTGCCATCAATCCTCACATGCCAACTGCTTTGTATATTGTCATCAACGAGACCGCTGGCATTATTCGTTCCATGGATGGCGGAGATCACTGGATGAACGTGAGTGCTGGTCTTCCAGAAGGTGACGGGATCAGGTCTCTCGTTTTTGACACTCGTATCTCTGCTGGACTATACGCTGTTACGGGGAGCCACGGCATTTTTCATTCAACGGATAGCGGGGATCACTGGGAAGCGAAGAATGCAGGTCTCCCACAAGGAGAGTCCCTTGTAGGCTTCATCATCGATCCCTCTGCTCCTGCCACAATGTATGCTATTGTCGGCTATGACTACTCCGTGTCTCCCGACGGAACCAACCTCTTTCGCTCAACAGACGGCGGCAGTCAGTGGACTCGGATGCACGGGATTCCCAATGATGCGTACATCGGCTCCGTCGTTTTTGATCCGAAGACATCATCTACGTTATACCTTACTTCCGGCGAAGGAATCTTGCGGTCCACCGATCGTGGAGTTACGTGGGCAACAAGGAATGTTGGTCTTGACGACTTGCGCGTCATTGCTCTTGCCATCGATTCCGACACTCCTTCTCACATGTATGCCGGCACTCAGAGCGGAGTGTTCAGGACTGTCGATGGCGGCAAGACATGGACAGAGACCAATACTGGTATTACGGACATGAATGTTACCGTTCTTGCCGTAAATCCTCTCATTCCTTCAACCCTGTACGCCGTTGCACAGAACAGAGTCTTCCGCTCGGTCAATGGCGGTACTTCCTGGAGCATGTTGGACGGTGGTCTCGCTGGCGCAAACGCTGCCGGTATTGTTATCAACCCACGTACACCCTCAATTCTGTACGCCGCGACAGATGATGGCGTTTTTCGTTCCATGGACAGTGGAAGTCATTGGACAGCTATGAACAGTGGGCTTACTCAGAAAGGCCTCAATACGCGGGCTCTTGCCATCAACCCACGCACTCCTGCCACAATCTATTGCAGCACTCGTTACGACGGACTCTTTCGATCTTTCAACAGTGGCACCACCTGGACAGCGATAGATACTCCTCCCAGCGATTATGGGGTTTCTTGTCTTGTCGTCGACCCCATCAGCCCCTCTACTCTCTATGCAAACACAGAAGGCCGAGTCTACCGTTCCACAAATAGCGGCACTTCATGGACGATGGTACTGAACCCCAAGGGGGCGGTAAACTCTCTCGCGATCAACCCTGCTGTTCCTTCCACTGTGTATGCCGGTACCTGGGGCAACGCCTTGCGGTCTGCAAACAAGGGCGCCACCTGGGCTGCGATGAACATGGGTCTCGCCAGTAATTCTCAGTGTGTCATGTCCATCGCTTTCGACCCTGTCACCCCCGCAACCATGTATGCCGGTACGGAAGGTCGGGGTGTCTTACGCTCCCCGAACAACGGGACCACCTGGACAGCAATGAACACTGGTCTTGGCAACGCGAACGTCAGAAGTGTTGTCATCAACCCCCGCACTCCTTCTATCCTGTATGCCGGAACCGATGGCGGCGTCTTCCGATATGGTCCAGTCTCTGCTTCAACGAAGGTCATTCAACTGAAGATTGGTAGCACGACAATGCACGTGGATGGGAAAGCAGTGCCACTGGAGGCAGCGCCCATCATTATGAACTCACGTACCCTCATTCCTCTCCGCTCCCTGATCGAGACGCTTGGTGGC
>NZ_QXIU01000265.1:226-6192 GCF_003570935.1 Candidatus Cryosericum odellii | reverse complement strand
GCAAGGAATGTCAGAACAGACGTGACCTTCCATTCCCGTTTGTCTTTCAACTGCTCGCACACGTACGCCGACGTGACAGGCCCGTTCGCCCCCCAGAGGATCATCATGACCTCGAGCTCTGAATCCGGCAGACGCTTTATCTTCTTCCTGCTGCTCATGATCTCCCTTCTTTCTACAACTGTAGAATTACTTGCACCTTGATTCTACAAATGACGAATAAAAAGTCAAGGACGACAACGGGGGAAGTTCTCTTGGGCAGACTGAATTCGTCACGCTTCTTCATTGACTGCCCATAACAAGAGCAGTATGATAAGTTATACAAAACGCACTAAACATACATAACGCACAAGGGAGGCCAACGATGGAAAAGCCGAAAGGGAAATATGCCTGGACAGCGAAGGTCGGGGATAAGGGACAAATCGTTATTCCTAAAGAGGCGCGGGAGATTTTCAACATTAACCCGGGTGACACGCTGCTTCTGCTTGGCGATGAAGCACAGGGGATCGCGATCGTGAAAAATGATGTGTTTATGAACTTTGCCGATGCGATCATGAAAGCACAAAACTCGAAAGAGGAAGATGAATGAACGCAATAGAAATAACCGGGCTCATGAAAAAGTATAAAGAACGGACTGCGGTAAAATCATTGAACCTTTCAATAGAACAGGGCACGTGCTTTGCCCTGCTCGGCGTCAACGGAGCGGGCAAAACAACAACGATCAAGATGCTGTCCTGCCTGACGAAACCTACCAGCGGTGATGCAGTGATACTCGGCAAGAGCATCCTGACTGAACCACAGGCGGTGAAGGAGATAGCCAATATCTCTCCACAGGAAACGGCTGTGGCACCGAATCTTACGGTACGGGAGAATCTGGAGCTGATCGCGGGCATCTACGGCAGTGAAGGCAGGGCCGCACGCGAAAAGGCGACCAGGATGATCAAAGAATTCGATCTTTCCGAAGTCGAACGGCAGAAGGCAAAGACCCTTTCCGGTGGCTGGCAGCACCGCCTGAGCATTGCCATGACGTTGATATCGGAGCCGCAAGTCCTCTTCCTCGACGAGCCGACGCTTGGACTCGATGTTCTCGCGAGACGCGAACTGTGGTCCGTCATCGAACACCTGAGAGGGAAGGTCACGATCATCCTGACCACTCATTACATGGAGGAAGCGGAGGCACTGTCCGACAGCATCGGCGTTATGGCACGAGGTGAGCTGAAAGCACTCGGAACGGCGGCAGAGCTGATTGCCAGGACAGGAGCCAAGACGTTCGAGGACGCTTTTGTGGCGCTTGCAACCGGATCGGAGGCAAGCGCATGAAACTCCTGGCGTTCGCTTCACGCAACCGCAGAGAACTCCTCAGAGACCCATGGAACTTGGCGTTCGGGATTGGTTTTCCCCTAGTCCTGCTGCTTCTCCTATCCGCTATCCAGGCGAATATCCCGGTGAGCCTCTTCAACATCGAGAAGCTGGCTCCAGGCATAGCCGTCTTCGGTCTTTCGTTCATCTCGCTGTTCTCCGCCACATTGATCGCCAAGGACCGAACCACCTCATTCCTGATGCGATTGTTCGCTTCGCCGCTCTCTGCCTCCGATTTCATCCTCGGTTACGCGCTGCCCCTCCTGCCCATGGCAATCCTGCAGAGCACGGTGTGCTTCGTCGTGTCTTTCTTTCTCGGTCTGCCGGTGAACGTGAACGTCCTGCTCGTGCTAGTCGTCCTGATTCCTCCGGCCATTCTCTACATCGGCATTGGCTTGCTGGCAGGCAGCATCCTCACTGACAAGCAGGTCGGCGGTGTCTGTGGTGCACTGCTGACCAACGTCAGCGCGTGGCTGAGCGGCACATGGTTTGACCTGAACCTGGTCGGGGGAGCCTTCAAGAGGATCGCCTATGCTCTTCCATTTGCCCATGCTGTCGACGCGGCCAAGGCAGCCATTGCTGGAGATTACGCCTCGATTCTCCCCCATCTGTGGTGGGTCATCGGATATGCCACAGTCATCATGGTCATTGCAGTTGTCGCCTTCAAGAGGAAGATGAACGGCGACAACGTCTAGATCGCGAAGGGCAGCGTTCGGGGGGTCAGGAGTGGCATATTCGACGAACGGATCCGGGTTCTGGTGGCTTCAGAGTGCATACCTGAACGTGCTCGAAGAACAGGGCATCGTCAGCCCCGAGACTGCGCTGCCCCTGGACGAGATCGACGGCATGATCAACCCATTTGTGCGATTCGGCGCGTTTGGCTCGGGCTGGCTCGTCGTACACAAGCTGTCACGGTACGGCGTTCTTGTGGCATGTCCTGGCAACAGGTACTACCTGAACCAGGAAGCTGCAGAGGAGTTCAAACACAGCTTCGCGCGCTGGCTGACGTGGTGACAGCTTCCATTGTACCAATGGGGTCGGGCCCTTTGGTACACTACTTCGGAGCGCGGCTGCTATGCTGACAGGCGCGTGTGCGGCCAGAAAAGATGCTCTGACACTACCCAGACATGGCCGATCTGCATCGTGTCTGGCCGCTTCTGACACGGTCGTAGGTCGTGGCAGTATGGCGGGGATTAAGAGCTTGATTGCCTTGGCGTCATCCGTGATGCCACCAAGAGCCAATGGAGACGACGATTCCCCAGATGATGCTTGTCACTATGCATATTTCGCCGAACGTCTTCACGCCCGTCGCATTATTGCTAGCACCCGTGCCAACAAGAATCAGTCCGACAATAAAAAGAACAATGCTGTAGAATTTCTGCGCCTTGTAGTGCTTGGATGTCTTCTCTATTACTTGAACGTTCTTGGAAGCCTCCGGAATGAATCCTTGAGCTGTTGATGATATTGGAGCCCCGCAGTTAGGGCATTTTTCGGCAGTTGTACTTACATCGTGCCCACATTCTGGACATTTCGTTAACATGCGACCCTCCTCTGAGTCAGCGAAATCGTATTCAAGAAGCAGAGACCGACCAACCGTCTCTCAACGCCAAATTCAGGTGTTGAGTTAACTACGATAGTCATGTTACGAGTTCTATTCTTTGCTGCAAGAGAGATGTTTGTTGCGGAACAACCCGCGATCTTGTTTCTCCACAGTGTCTATCGCCGACTAGCGATTCTTGCTCTGTTCTGCTTCCGTGCGCGCTTCCGCAAGGTCAATGCGAGCTTTGTGTCCATGCTTGCCCAGGAGGTTCAGGAGATTGCTTCCACTCAACAGCGTCAATGGCTTGTCTTTGGCAAATGAATATGCATCAGGCCCATAGTCAGCTGTCGTTACAAGGATTCCCCTGCTTGCCCCCTCATTGATGAGGGTCCCGTAGAGATCCCGAACGGCAGAAACACCTACGGTATTGGTGTACCTCTTGGCCTGGATCACGATCTTGCCGCCTCTCAGCGGATCAGGATCAAACGCCACTGCGTCAACGCCCCCGTCGCGGCTTGCACGAGTCACCTTGACTTCCCCACCATCTACGGCGAATTCCTCCTCGAACAACTGCCGGATGAGGTGCTCAAAGTCCTCCCAGTCCATTGCAGCCAGGTTGGTCGAAGAGTCCAGCCCGTCCTCAACATCACGGGCTTCGATGAATCTCTTGTCTTCCTTGTTGAGCTGAAGGATTGGCTTGATGGGACTCAGGCCGCTGAGTTTGGCACTGCCGACACCTTTCAGCTTCTTGAAACACGCCTTCGGCTCGACTTTCGCCAGATCTATCTCCATGAACTCCTTCTTGACTGTCTGCACAGACATGATGCATGCGTTCACCTCATGCCCCGTCGAACGGTCGATGGATCTGACCCATCCATTGAGCACGATGGAGTCGATCGCATCGGCCACGTCAGCCTCGTACAGTTCATGAAGTGTTCTGAGGATGATCATGTAGAGAACTTGATCATACAGTGCGTCGCGCTTTGCAGGAGTCAGATGTGTCTCGGCAAACTCATCCCGAGCGACCACGTACTTCACTTCCTTGAGGGTCGGCAGGTCCTCAACAGCTGGCAACGAGTAATCGACAACGAGTATCTTTGTGGCTGGCGCATAGTTGATGTCATAGTGAGTCGTAAACCAGTCCGGATAGGAGGATTCGGAGAGAACAAGATCGCAGTAGTCCACCACGGCATCGGCATCTATGGCAAGATACGACTGTCTCTGAGCGTCAATCGTCTGGTGCTGCTCATCTTGCTTCTTGAGAAAACTGGCACGTTCGTCATGCCACTGCGTCACCTTGTCTGTATGCTCTTTGGCCGCTTTGGCATTTTGGACTTCAATGCCTGCCTTCTTTTCCTTCCATTTCCTCGTATCTTCTTCGAATCGAGCTGCTGCTTCCTCAGTGCGACTGGCGCGGCGGGCAGCGCTGAACAGGTCAAGAATCCCCATCGTAGCAGTGTACGCTGGATCCTTCCTGTCTGGCGCACTTGGAATCGCCAACTCTGACGCGGCAGTTGGAACTGCCCTATTGAAGGTGCCTCGTTGCTTCAATGATTCCCAATCTACGATGATAGGTTTCTCAAGTCCGGAACTCAATATGGTGTTCAACTCCTGCAACACTTTGGCAGCTTCTTCTCTCCGAAATTCGGCTTCCTCTTTCTTGCGCTCGACGCTCGTTTTGAGGAGGTTCCTCTTCCAGACCTCGTTCCACTGAGCAAGCAGGGCTTCTCCCTTTGTCTGTACCATCTGTGCGTCATCCCCCGTGATTCTTTTGTACCTGTTCAGCCCGTCATGCTTGACATCGACGTAGTACTTATTCGCCATTGCTCTCCCTCCTCCCCTTGATCACGACCAGCCTGGCTTGAGGATCCACCATCCTTCTTACTGCTTCTCCAAGTCTAGAACGTCGATCACTGCCCTAGTTCAATACTTCATCTGTCTGAGTTGTTTCTGCCCAGTCCGCGCACAGCAGTTCGGCCTGTTCAAGAATGGTCTGTGTCGCCAGGAGCTGTTTGTCGGGCGGGTAGTGGTACTTGCGCAAGATCCTCTTGACGTCAATGCGCAGTTGGGCCTTGACGCTGTCCTTGGCTGTCCAGTCGATGGTGACGTTCTTGCGCAGCGTCTTCACCAGCTCACGAGCAATCATGGTCAGGGTCGCATCGCCCAAGACCTGCACGGCGCTGTCGTTGACACCCAGGGCATCATAGAAGGCAATCTCATCGTCGGTCAGCCCCAGGTCCTGGCCCTTCTTCTGCGCGGCACGCATCTGGCGTGCCACCTCGATGAGCTGGTCGATCACCTGTGCTGTCTCGATGGCATGGTTCTGGTACGCACGGATGGAACGCTCCAGCATCTCGGCAAAGGACCGCGCACGCACCAGGTTTGTGCGCATGCTGCCGTGAATCTCCCCCGTCAGCAGTTTGCGCAGCGTTTCCACCGCCAGGTTCTTGTACGGCATGCTGCGCACTTCTTCAAGGAACTCATCGGAGAGGATGGAAATGTCAGGCTTCTTGAGACCAGCGGCGGCAAAGATGTCGACGACACCTCCCGAAGAGACGGCGCGTGACACGATCTGCCGGATAGCATGGTCCAGGTCCTCTTCAGGCCGTGGGTCACCAGCCGTCGACTTGGCCAGAGCTGCCCGAACCGCCTGAAAGAATGCCACGTCATCACGTATACCAAGCGCCTTCGGGTTGGGGACTGCCAGAGCAAATGCCTTGGACAGTGCCGTGACGCCATCCAGCGTGCGCTCCTTGCCATCTTCCTGCGCCAGGATATGCTCCATCGCCGCCGGCAACAAGGCCACGCGCTGTTGAGGAGTCCCCGCAGTCCACGCGCTCCAGTCAAAACCGTGGAAGAGGCCGCAGCACACCTCGTACTTCTCCATGAGCACGGTGACGGCGACCTCCTGGTCAACGGCCGTCGTGCCCGTGCCGCCATTTTCGGTATAGGTCGTCAGCGCCATCCGCAGTTCATCAGCCAGACCCAGATAGTCGACGATCAGGCCGCCGGGCTTGTCCCTGAAGACGCGGTTGACCCGCGCGATGGTCTGCATCAGGCCGTGCCCGCG
>NZ_QXIU01000265.1:0-211 GCF_003570935.1 Candidatus Cryosericum odellii | reverse complement strand
CCGGGTCCTTGAACCGTTTGGCCAGCGCCTCGCGCCCCTGCTTGTTGCGGATATGCTGCTGCCAGTCCAGGGGGTCGGATGCGGCGCCCGTCATGACAATCTTGAGCACGCCCCTGGTGTTGTCGGTATCGGCCCACACCGGGCGTAGTTTGATGATGGCGTCATACAGTTCGACGCAGATGCGCCGACTCATGCAGACGATCATGGCCTT
>NZ_QXIU01000264.1 GCF_003570935.1 Candidatus Cryosericum odellii | reverse complement strand
GGGGGGAGTTGAGTATGTGGTGCGGACACGACACGCCGGACCATTTCGCTGCGATTCTTTGATGATGCAACTCGACGATTCATCCTGGCGACGTGGAAAGGTTCGTGGATCCACCCGGTACTCCTATCCCCGTGGATTCCACTATCAANNTCGGAGTTAGTGCTTGCTCATCCGCTAACGAGAAGCCTGTGGCTCATTGAGGTACCCACCCTGAAGCTGGCATCCAAGGAGGATGCTGGCAGAACAAAGTGGTATGTCGAATTCAGGCACGAAAGCATCGACTACCGACTGAGCATGACCGATGATTACTTCTTGCAGCGCCTACGGGGGCAGGGCAAGCTTCACGACGGCCCACGACCAGAAAAGTATGTCTGTATCAGCATCGGCGTATACTTTGAACCCAGGGACGCCCACTACAAGCTGGCTGCTGCAGTCCTACCGTAGACGGGTTCTGACGATACAGACGGTCTGGCTGGTCGGCGTCAGACAGCATTTGTGTGAGCCCGCGCTTGGGCTGTGTCTCTGTTGCGCTTAGTCGCCAGTTGTGGTCTGCATGGCCTCACGCGCTTCGTTGACAGTGGGAACCGAGTTCCTACACTATGCTCAGAGTTGACGCAGCGTCGTCAGCGGTATCAGAAACGGGGCTGGTTGCAGTTGCGGAGGGCGCAATGGGGAAAGTCTGTCCGATTTGTGGCGCAGAGATGGTGGTGCGCACGGCAAAGAGCGGCCCGTATGCCGGGCAACGGTTCTGGGGATGCACGGGGTATCCTCACTGCAGAGGGATTCTGCCGTATGACGGAAACGGAGACGATACGCCGGTGAGCATGGCAGGAGATGTCTATCGCAACGCCGAGCCGATCGATCTGCCAAGGTCCGTCGTCTGCAAAGCGAGAACTACTTCTCAGCAGGTCACTGTGTTCGAGTCGATGGCTGTGCCGGCATCACTGCTCAAGTCGATATGCGACGAAGACCTTTCGCTGGACCCGGCAGTGTGGCAGTACCTCGCCCAGTGGCGGGTCGACTTCCCTGCCAACAATCGCGCGCCTTCACTGGATACCGCCGCCCAACGTGTTCTCGCCGTGCTTGAGAAACTGGTGTTCCGAGGGCGGTTGACGCTGCTGTCTGAGTCGCTTGAGCAAAGGATAGCCCTGTTGTTTGGCATCAGACTACCGAGTGCATTCTCGGTGGAAGATATCACTGGGCTGGTCGAACAATGGCCACTCGAGCTGCCACGTGTTGCGCTGGACAGTCCTACCGAGACAGCCTTCTATGACTCTGTTCTCCGAGTAGCGTCACAGCGCGATCCATGGCTCACCGTGGTCCCTCAAATAGAGATCGCGAGCCTGGTGGAATCTGCCGAATTGTCACCGGACAATACCAGGAGACGCGTGGACTTCATGGTATGGCATCTTGGCAACAAGCGCAAGTTCATTATTGAGATTGACGGAGCTCAACATTCCGACCAGCTGGCTGCCGATGCCGATCGCGATCGGGTCTTGAAAGAGGCAGGCTATGAAGTGCTGCGTATTCCTGCACATCAGGTCATGGCAGGGGCAGGGCCTGAGCAGGAGAACGTGCGAGACCTTCTATTTCAGATGTCGACACCTTTGGTTGAGAAGCCACGATCGGTGCAGACTGTGTACCTCAAGGCGGTCACGGTGGCACACCAAATCCAGGTACTCCTCGTACAAGGGATGAAATACGGACGCCTGTCGCTGACGGAACCAAAGTCCTGGTCTATCAGTACAGACCTGGATCGTCTTGCATGGTTCGATCCAGAAATCACGCACCTGCTCGTCGCTGCGGCGATTGAAGACTTCGTCCGGCTTCTGCGGGCGGTTGCCAGCGTACATGGCTGCACTGTCGGGAAAGGCATGCCGACATGTGCGTTCGAGAATTCTGGTAAGGATGGTTTCACTGGAAGCGCGATGACCATCCTATTTGACCCTCGGTCCGAATCTGGGGAGTCATGCTTTCAACTCCTACCCTGTGCGTTGCCATTCCACGCCTCCATGGCATTCTACTCGCCCGTCGAGCAAGTGACTCCAGCGCTGTCTCCCGCCGACAAAACCCTGCAGTTTCTCCTCCAGTACCTCTTTCGCTTTGAGAAGTTCGGTGACGAACAGCGGGATGCAGTCAAGCGTGTCTTGGCCGGCAAGGACACATTGGCCCTTCTTCCCACCGGAGCAGGCAAGTCCCTGATCTACCAATTCGCATCGTTGCTGCTGCCGGGGAGAACAATCGTCATCGACCCACTTGTCTCACTGATGGATGATCAGGTCGAGGGCCTGAGAGCAAAGGGTATTGACCGTATCACCGCCATCAATAGCAGCACATCGACAACAGTGCGCACCCAATTGATTCAGCTCCTGGGGCAGGGAGAGTATCTCTTTGCCTTCGTGTCGCCTGAACGCTTCCAGATCAAGGAGTTTCGATCAGCGCTGACTTCCCTGACCAGCCACACGTGTGTCTCCGTCATCGTCATCGACGAGGTACACTGCGTCTCTGAGTGGGGACACGACTTTCGTCCGGCGTATCTCAATCTGGGCCGCACTGCCCGCAGGTACTGTGCTGCAGAAGACGGACA
>NZ_QXIU01000263.1 GCF_003570935.1 Candidatus Cryosericum odellii | reverse complement strand
CAGCCAGTCGTTGGCCTCCGGATGGTCGAAGTCCACCAGCCTCACCAAGTCGCCCTTGATGCTGCCATTAGCCCCCTGGTACTCGACCGGGAAGCCACTCACCAGCCACCGGTGGAACAACCGGTTGCTCTGTACCAGCGAAGGCACCTCCTGCCGTTCCAACCGGCACACCACATCATCCAGACAGTCAGCAGGGATAGCAGGGTTCAGGCGCCTCAGTGCAGTGCAGAGGCGACCCTCAAGGATGACCTGCTCATAGGAAGAACGTTCGGCCGCAGGCTCGCCAGGGGCAATGGAAGGACCAGAAACGACTTGGAAACCGCAGTCGCACTCCCAGTTCAAGGCGACAGACTCAAGATCCGATTCCTGCAACGATACCCTCCTGTGCACTAAACATGAGCATACCTGATNNATGCCAGCTATTCATTGAATTCGTTGTCTCGTCCCACTCGCTCGGCCTCATGGTCATATTCATGGGCCAGCTGTCTCAGTGTGGCGGCTAACCGCTGGTACCCGGCTAGCTCGATTTGGTCAGCTTGCTCCCGGTACTTCTTGGCCAGATTGCGCTCTTCCGTGCCCTTGGGGTCGACCCAGTGGCCTCCACGCGAGTTGAATAGCCCCGTCTGGTACCCGCTGCGTAGGTCGTCGGCGTCCCCAGCATTGAGTTCCTCGGCAGCCGCTCGGTGCAGCCACAGACCGTTTGGATCAGCAGGAACGTACATCAAAACCTTTCCTGCCATCGTCATGGCAATTCCCAGGTGGCCCGATTCTCCACTGATTGACTTCATGCTTCCAAACCACTTGTGCAATGCATCGCCGTCGAACGTCCCGTCTTCCCGGCTGCCGGGCGGAATTCTCCATTCATCCAACAGGCTATATGCATTCCCAGCGATGCGCTTCTGTTCTTCAGTCAGTTCGGGTTTGATGTCTGCTTCCTGCTCAGAGCGAAACACGGCGCGAATGACCTCACAGAAGAAGCTCGGTTCTTCGGCGAGCCGCCTCCCTAGGAACCTTGCAGTAGCCCCAAGGTGCCCGTCGAGCAAAGGTACGAATGCCCATTCCACCTGCATGACTTTTTCGCGGTTGGCCGCTTGATCGTCCTGCAGTGTCTGTATCAGCTTGGCAATCGCGTCTCCTCTCCCCTGAGGAGGTTTCTCCACGGTGTCCAAGGTTGCTAGTAGCGTCCCGACAACCTGTTCGCTGTCCAGGTGTTGCTTCTCATGAGCCATCCTCTCAAGGCACAGAATCGCCGCGTACGGCCGGCCATACTTGACCAAGCGGCCCGCGGCAAAGGCCAGCTTCTCATCAGCCATATATGGGTTGACCGCTGCCCTGCTCCAATAGGGCGACTCGTCGTCTGACAGCCAAAGGGATGCTCGTTCCCAAGTCTCCGATGAGAATGGCAAGAAAGCGAGCAGCTGTCCTCGGTCCACTAGCAACCATGCTTGGGCGCCAAGACCATCAACCCACTGCCACCCCTGCACATGGAACCTCCGCCAGATGAACCCACCCACGAACTCGCGAAGCGACGATCGTGTTTCTGTGTTCAGCAAGGATGGCAAGAATAATCCGTCGATTGTACTATCGGCGATTGCGCCAAGAGCATTCCCGACACGCATGGGCGATTCGACGCTTGTGGCAAATGTCAAAAGCCCCTCTGGGCCCTCCGCTGCGCAGACTTCCTGTAGTGCTTTCTGCTGTTGTTCGTCAAGTTGCCTTTCCTGTTCGTCATATCCAATCTTGTCATCGAAGAACTCAAGATAGTCACTGCGAAACAGTCGTCGATGGATGAGCGATGGAGTTCTTGGAGCAAGGGCGTGGGCAACTGCGTCGATCTCATCGACTATCTCTGGTTTGAGAGCCCACTCGGCACCCGCGAATCCCCTATGCTTGGCAACCAAGTACATGAGGTGATCCCAAAGCTGGAATCGGTCCGCTTCTGGTATCGACGTGACAGAATCTGAGCCGAAATGGGTAAGAAGCTGCTTCCGTGCTGGTTCAGGCAGGTCATCCAAACGATCTGTCAACTGGACGAGCCTAGAGACGTCATTCTTCACTACATCTACCGCCAGATCTGCGTAGACACAAACCTGTTTCCAGTGTTCTCTTTGAGACACACCCTCAATCCAGTCATCGGGAATCGTCTCTCGCCAAGCCGGCCTTCTGGAGCCCATCGACACCTTGTGGGCATCAGGCAACAAATCAAGGAGCAACTTCCAGCCCACGTCCGGAAACTCGCGGAGGACCGCCTGAACAGCAGCTTTTCGTTGCGCTACCGAAGCACAGGTCTGTGGCAACCACGGCTGAAGAATTGTCGACAGTGAGTTTGCTGGTCGATTCCCCCATTTTCCGCCAGGATCGCGCGCGGCAAGTTCCCCCAAGATGACGGCTACTGTTATGAGATAGTCAGGGTCCCAAGCAAGAGTCTCCAAGGCCCACAGCACGCCTGTCATGTAGTTGCCACCACCAAACTCGGAGCTTTCTTGAGCAAACACGGCATCAAAAGGACACGGGGTACTGTGCAATGTCTTCTCAATGATATCAAGGAACTCATGTGGGGCGGCCTCCGCAAGAAGAGGCAACAAATCATTCAAGCTGGCCCACAGCACCCAGTTTGCGCCTAGCAAAATGTCTCGGACAGCCAACGTTGCCACTTGTTCAGCCTTTCCCGCGGTAGTTGATGTAAGCGCTTTTTGTTGACTGCCGAGAAGAGCTAGTGTGTCCGCTATTCCTTTCCGCAGTTGGTCGGAATGGCCCAAGACTTTGCCGTGAACACTTGCAGCAAAGCGTTGCTCCGTCGACAGCTCGAACTTCGGGTCAGGTTCAAGCAAGATGTCGGTGGCGATTCGCCGCAGTACATCTAGATCCTCGTCGAAGATGCAGGAACCCAGACTGTACCATCCCTCGTAACGCGCTGTGACCTTCCAGATTCCTCCATGCTGAACTAGGGGAGTGTTCGGTCGCAGCGCGATCTCACGCATCTTTTCAATCCACTCCCCATATGCTTTTTTTGACAGTTGCTCAACGATTGCCGTATCAGCTGGCAGGTTCTCGTTCCAAGCACCCAGTAGCTGTGCAATCTTAAGATCCCCAGCGTCCGTTTTTTGGGCCCACTCAGGCATGGTCGAGAGATGTTGGAGTAGCCTCAATAGCATGTCCAAGTTGCCCCCACTCTTCTGGGCCAGCACACGAGCGCGTTCTTCTCCGTAACCCGCCTTTTGTAGGGCCTCGGCGACTTGTTGGATCCTTGGGCTTGGCAACGAAGCTGTATTTGGATGTGGAATTCCCCCAGGCAATCCCGCGAAGACCACTGCGTGTCCCGCCCGCTTGGCCCGCTCCAATAGCAATGCTCCGTCAGTGTCAGTGTCATCAAGGCTGAAAGCTGCCACTAACACATGTCCCTTGAGCAACCCCGACTTAGTAATCTGATTCCACGCATCACTGTTGGAGACGATGATACATCGGCTAACCGCTTCAATTCGCGCGTTGGTGCTCATGGCCGCAACGTAGGCAGACACGAAGTTCGCAAGCTGACCCGGGAAATGGGTCGTCAGTCTGAGCTGGAGTGCTGTCCCTGCAAATACCTCTTCGAGTCTGTTACAGGCGTCGTCACGGTTAGCAAGAAACAGCTCGGGGATCAACGGAGGCGGATCGCCAATAGTGGACACGTCAGTCCAGTGTTGCTCCGGAGTGTCGATGGCCTGAACTGGAATGTCCATAATGCCCGCAAGCCAAGTATCAACTGAAGGGAAGTAGCTCAACCAGTCGACCAACTTCGTACCGTCAATAACCCGAACGTCCCGCCACTCACCTCGCTGCGCCCGCTCTGCCCGCCAGTCAACTTGCGACCTTGCTCTTCCGCTGTATACCCAGCCTCTCCGGCCAGACAGGGGTGTAACGAAAATGAACGTCGCTTCCTTCCTGACCTCTGTCAGGGTATTCTCAGTAAGCTTGTCGTAATCGGAAGTTGCCTTCTCTCTGGGCGAGATACCGGTGCCTATTTCCCACAAAGACAAGCCTAAANNCAAAGTCGGTTACCAGACGGCCATCTTCGCCGGGTTGTTCTATGCTATCACCGCCTGGAAACCGCCTTTCCCTAGGTCCAGGAACCGAAGCTGCAACAAGCCGGCGGACAAGGTCGACAATCACGCCTTGTGCCTCACGGGCGTGCCCCCTTACCCATTGATCCAAGGTGTTCTCATTGGTCAGTGTCGTATGACTCATAAGTTGACCTCCACAAGTTGCCCTGCGACATCTACCCGCAGTTCTCCTGAGAGAAGTCTGGGCAGCAGTGTATCGCGAAGCGCGGTGAGAGTGCGAGATTCGCACTGAGTTTGGTTCATTCGATCGAACAGAACACCGACGCTCTGGTCAAACCGCTTCAGAACAGCCAATGGAGGCAGTGACACTGCGCTCAAGTAGGCAAGGTTTCGATTTAAACCAGGTACTGCCGAGTCGGCACCCATTGACGGCAAATCAATGTCCTGCAGCGCAAAAAAGAGGAAGTAGAGGCTCGGACAGCTGGGCTTGGGCACGACGTAGAATGTTGTGTCTATGGCATAGAAGGCCCTCGGAGCCCACGTTACGATGCCTGGGTTGCCCTTGCGTCCAACAATGATGCCGGGCCCAGTTTCGAGCTTCTCATCGTGCCAGCCGATCTGACCATTCGAACCATACACGGCGACAGTACCACTTCTTCGGTCGCTTTCTTTGAGCGCCTTCCCATAGACCAGTTCGAGCAATTCGCCCACTTTCCGAGCTGTCCACCCCTTGGGGATCTCGCCCAGTTCAGAGTTTTCGAAGGAGTCGGGGAACAGAGCAGCGATGTCGGCGGGGAGGCCGGGGTCGCAGCCTTCGGCCTTGGCGTAGACGGGATCGAAGTCGATGAACCAGCTCTTGAAGAGTGCTCGTGCCCTTTCCTCCAGTGTCTCGTTCATCCGCCGATTGAGCTCGATCTTGTCGTCCAGCGTGCCGAGGATATGCGCAACTGCATGCTGCTCTGAGAGTGGAGGGTAGTAGATGGGAACGTTGCTCAGGAGCTGGGTGTTAAGTGACGGCATCGTCGCGCCGACAGCAATAGCCCGTATGTGTTCCTTGAAACCGGGAAGACCAAAGAAGTAGGACAGGTAGCGAGAGTCAATTCGACTCTGATTCGGACGGATTCGTAGGCAACGGCCCGAAAACAACCAGCCGTCTTCATCCTCCCAAACCAAAGCTCGACGGTCCACGGAGCCGACCCGACTGAAAACGATATCACCCCTTCGCAACGCATATCTGGATAGGCGAGCCCGATCGGCATCAGACACGCCGGGCAAGTTCGAATGTAGGATGCGGTTCTCACCCAAGTGTTCAACGGTGATGATCGGTATTCCTGCTGAAACGTAGTCCTCTTGGTGAAGTTGACTCCCGAAGGGCCCGGTTTGCACTCCCTCGCCAGGCTCACACAGGTCAATAAGGCGGTCTGATTTGAAGTCACCAGCGAAGCTGCCGTAGACGCTAGCTTGTCGATTCCCTGGAACACACCTACTCTTTGACGTCATAACCTAACCCTTTCAGGTTCTTGCGGATCTCATCGTCTAGTCTCTTCGACTCCTGCATCTGCTCGCTGAGCTGTGTAGTGAGCCGCTTCATCTTCTCGTCGAAGGGCTCGCCGTCGTCTTC
>NZ_QXIU01000262.1 GCF_003570935.1 Candidatus Cryosericum odellii | reverse complement strand
GTTTTGTATCCTGTCTTGGATCGCTGCTATCTTGAAATGGTACGGATACAGCCTTAACATTATGAACAGTTAAGGACCTGGATCTCTAGTGGAGGCCGGTTGTGATGCTTGAAAGAAGTCTTGTGGCTATTGTGCCGTTCATTATTGTTCTGACTATATGCGCCGTGTTCCTGGGACGATATCTGGCACGTGTCTTTCAAGGACAACATACGTTCCTGACACCGCTCGTGGGCGGCATCGAGCGTGGGCTGTTGCACATTTTCGGTGTGCGACAGGACGAAGAGCAGACATGGAAGCAATATGCTGTCAGCCTTCTTCTTTTCAATGCGTTCGGGCTGTGCTTTCTGTTCATTCTTCAGCTTGTTCAGCAATGGTTGCCCGGAAATCCACAGCACCTCGGAGCCGTACGACTTGACACGGCTTTCAACGCGGCTGTTTCATTCATGACAAACACCAATTGGCAATCCTACAGCGGCGAAACAACGATGAGTTACCTTACCCAAATGCTGGGTATGACCGTACAGAACTTCCTTTCAGCAGCAACAGGCATTTCCGTAGCGATAGCTCTTATTCGTGGTTTTGTCCGCCGATCCACGAACAGTATTGGCTGCTTTTGGGTGGATCTGACACGAGCTCTTGTGTATGTTTTGCTCCCAATAGCCCTGGTACTATCCCTCGTTCTGGTCTCCCAGGGAACCGTTCAGACTCTGCACCCAACATTATCGGCCACGACACTTGAGGGCCAGGTCCAACACATTGCAGTAGGACCAGCAGCTTCCCAAGTGGCTATCAAGCATATCGGCACCAACGGGGGCGGATTCTTCAACGTCAATGCGGCTCACCCCTTCGAAAGCCCAAACCCCTTTACGGATCTCCTTCTTGTTTTTTCTCTTCTTCTCATACCAGCCGCTTTGCCGTTCACGTTTGGCGAAATGCTTGGCGATCGGAAGCAGGGTACCGCTCTGTTCCTGGCCATGCTGATCATGTTCAGCATTGGCTTGGGAATTTCGCTTCACTATGAACTCGCAGGCAATCCTGCACTTGCGCAAGCCGGCGTAGCAGGGGGAGTCAACATGGAGGGGAAAGAGCAGCGATTTGGCCCGATCATGTCGACCTTTTTTGCTCAGTCAACGACGGTGACTTCCACTGGCGCTGTCGACTCAATGCACGACAGTTTCACTCCCATTCCTGGCCTGATCATGGTTTTCAATATGACGATTGGTGAAGTCATCTTTGGCGGGGTCGGTGTCGGGCTTGTCGGGATGCTTCTCTATGCCATCCTGACTCTTTTTATCGTCGGACTTATGATCGGTCGTACCCCCGAATATCTCGGGAAAAAACTTGAACCACGTGAAATGCTCATGGCTGTTATCGGACTTCTTGCGCCTCCGATCGCCATGCTTCTTATGGCTGGCCTTGCTTTCTCCGTTCCCTCTGCCGTTGCTTCTATTGGAAACGCGGGTTCTCACGGAATGACTGAGATTATCTATGCATGCGCATCTGCGGCCGGGAATAATGGTTCAGCTTTTGCCGGGCTCAATGCCAACACACCGTTCTACAACGTTGGGCTTGCACTGCTCATGCTTGTCGGCCGTTTCGCCACCATTCTTCCCGCTCTTGCTATTGCTGGATCAGTAGCGGCAAAGAAGAGAGTCCAATCAAGCGTAACATTTTCAACCACCAGCATCCTATTCGTGTTCATGCTGATTTTTGTTGTCGCTATTGTTGGTGGATTGACCTACTTCTCACCTCTGGTTCTCGGGCCACTGCTCGAGTTCCTGAAGCTTCGTTAGGAACGCGAGGTACACCATGAAGAAAACTGCTGAAATGAAGGGTCTACTTGATCCTTCGTTGATGAGAAAGACAATCGTCGATGCATTTCGTAAGTTGAATCCAGGCTCACTGTGGCGCAATCCAGTGATGCTGGTCGTTGAATTTGGTTCAATACTTACGACGATTATTGCATTTATAAGTGCTTTCCAGCATTCCGGTTTCTGGTTTAATCTGCAGATAACCGTGTGGCTCTGGTTTACAGTCCTGTTCGCGAACTTCGCTGAAGCCTTGGCAGAAGGACGCGGTAAAGCACAGGCCGACTCACTCAAGAAAGCGCGTAATGACGCCATTGCAAATCGTCTCCTTCCTGATGGTTCCACAGAAAGCGTAGGCGCCACGAGCCTTGTTAAGGGAGATGTCGTCCTTATCAAAGACAACGAGATTATTCCGAGCGACGGTGAGATCATTGAAGGTGTTGCGCTTGTCGACGAATCTGCCGTCACGGGAGAATCTGCGCCAGTCATTCGTGAGTCAGGAGGAGATCGCACTGGTGTTACTGGTGGGACCCACGTTTTGTCCGGGACCATTCACATACGTATCACGGCCGGTATGGGCGAAACATTCCTGGATCAGATGATCGCGATGGTTGAGAGCTCTTCGCGCCGCAAAACACCGAATGAGATAGCTCTGGAAATTCTCCTGATTGGGCTTACGGCGCTGTTCATTGTTGTAACCCTTACATTGCGCGCATTCGCTGGATATATGAATGTGACTGTCGCCGCTCCCGTGCTGGTAGCACTTCTGGTCTGTCTCATGCCAACAACAATTGGCGGCCTGTTGCCTGCAATCGGTATCGCGGGAATGGATCGCCTCATTGAGCATAACGTGATTGCACTATCGGGCCGGGCCGTGGAGGCTTCAGGTGATGTCTCGGTCGTTCTCCTGGACAAGACCGGCACGATTACCCTGGGCAACCGTATGGCAACAGAATTTCTTGCTGCTGAGGGTATCACGGAGCAGCAGTTGATGGAGAGTTCAGTCCTCGCCTCGCTGGCAGACGATACCCCTGAAGGTCGTAGCATTGTCACCCTTGCCAAACAAAGACTTGACATACGTGGACGCGATATCCGCGCCCCACAAGGATCGACGTTTGTTCCTTTCAGCGCCGATACGCGCATGAGTGGCATTGATTATGGAAACCGACATATCCGCAAAGGCGCCGTAGACGCAATAGAACAATGGGTCAAGGAGAACGGGGGACAATTCCCGGAAACAGTTCATGCGTTGGTCGACGGTGTCGGCCGTGAGGGTGGAACACCGCTCGTTGTCTCAGATGGCGCATCCGTTATGGGTGTCATTCGCCTGAAAGATGTCCTCAAACAGGGCATCAAGGAACGATTAAGTCAGCTTCACGTACTCGGGATCAAATCGGTCATGATTACGGGCGACAACCCCTTGACCGCTGCAGCCATAGCAGCCGAAGCAGGGATCGATGATTTCGTCGCACAGGCACGACCTGAGACAAAACTCAATCTTATCCGGAAGTACCAGTCAAACGGCAGTATGGTCGCCATGATCGGTGATGGAACCAACGACGCACCTGCTCTTGCTCAGGCGGACGTAGGGGTTGCCATGAATGCAGGAACGCAATCTGCACGGGAAGCAGCAAATCTTGTCGATCTTGATTCGAACCCGACCAAGCTGTTGGACATTGTCGAGATTGGCAAACAGATCCTGATTACACGGGGCTCGTTGACCACGTTCAGCATCGCGAACGACGTCGCCAAGTACTTTGCCATTATTCCGGCGATTTTCGCTGCAAAGTACCCGCAGCTCGCCGTTCTGAATGTCATGCACCTGCATTCATCAGCCAGCGCTATCCTGTCGGCTGTTATCTTCAATGCTCTCATTATCCCATCGCTTATTCCGCTCTCAATGCGAGGAGTCCAGTATCACCCCTCCAGTGCAAATGCACTGCTCTGGCGCAATCTTCTCATCTATGGTGCCGGCGGATTGGCACTGCCATTTGTTGGCATCAGACTTATTGATCTATTACTTGTCGCCATTAAGGTTGTACGATAAGGAGATTGGACATGAAGGAACTGAAGAGAGCGTTGATCGTTTTTGGAATCCTGGTCGTCATCACAGGAGTCATCTACCCGCTCACTGTGACGGGTATTGCACAGCTGACAATGTCACACCGTGCCAACGGAAGCCTCATTGCAGTAAATGGAAACATTGTCGGCTCTGAACTCATCGGTCAGCAATGGACATCACCGAAGTACTTCCATGGCCGTCCTTCGGCGAATAACTATGACGCTTCAAGTTCCGGCGGAACAAATCTCGGACCATCAAATCCCAATCTTGAAAAGACCGTCGCAGAACGAATTGCCAAAGTCCGCTCCGAAAATGGTCTGGCTGCGGACGCAACCGTTCCTGCCGACCTGGTAACGGCTTCCGCAAGCGGCCTGGATCCAGACATCAGCCCAGAATCCGCTCTGCTGCAAGTACAACGTGTCGCCGCTGCACGCGGCCTTGTACCGAGTGCAGTCGAAAA
>NZ_QXIU01000261.1 GCF_003570935.1 Candidatus Cryosericum odellii | reverse complement strand
CCTCATGAGAACAAGGAGGTGAACGATGACACAATACTGCTGGTCCTTTGGGTGAGAACAGAGCAACGGAAATAGAGCTCAGGAGGGTCAAGACCGTCCGGACGTATGCGCTATGGTTTACCCCGGCCTTCCTGCTTTCGTACGGTATCCAGCAGGTTATCCAGGTACGGCCACAGTGAGCAACCACTGCCCGTTCACGAGTCCAAGGGAACATAACAGCATGACAGTGTGCCGAATTTGATAGCGCCCGTCATTAAATATACGTTCGCTCGTGCGGAGCTGGGCATTGGCCTAGAAGTTTCCCAACCTGTAGAGATTTTTGCTTTTGCCTCACACCCCGCATTAATCAAGGCGAAACCTGGCATGTACAAGGCGGCCCCCCCATTGGTAGAGAGCCGCCCCGCTTCTTTTCCNNTTTCCTGCCTAGATCGTGTGTGCTACCGTCAAGAGGTTCCTGACAACTACCCCATGTAAGCGTTTTTCCAGTCGAGTGTTCCCAGGGTCGAGTCAAAGAAGTTCTTGACGTGCTTGCTCAGCAACACCGGGTTCACGCCGTAGAAGATTGGTAGAATGGGCATATCGGTCATGATGATCGTTTCTGCGGCATGCAGTATCGCCATGCGCGCCTTCGGGTTGACAGTCACCTTGGCCTTTGCCAGGAGAGCATCGTAAGACTTGTTGCTCCAGCCGGTCCGGCTATTCAGGCTACCCGTTACGTACAAGTCCAGGAACGTAGTGGGGTCCGCGTAGTCAGCAATCCAGACAACACGCGCAATATCATAGTTCAAGTTCTTCTCATCATCCGATAAAACGCCCCCCTCCTCGACCCTGAGGGTGCAGGTGATACCAAGGTTCTTCTTCCACATCTGCTGGGCCGCCTCAGCAATAGAACTGGATATACTGGAGGGTCCGATGAGGATTGTGAAGGCAGGGAACCCTTTGCCATTGGGATAGCCGGCCTGAGCAAGCAGTGCCTTTGCAGTCACAATATCGTTGTCCTTGAAGTATGAACCACCAATAGTGCGGAAATCAGTCCCAGGAACCGCGTCTGGAATTCCGGGGGGAATAAAGGCCATCGCAGGACGCGACCCATCCCGAAGAATGGAAGTGATGCCCTTGCGGTCGGTGGCTAGAGCCAAAGCTTTGCGAACACGAACATCGTTGAATGGTTTCTTGGTGGTATTGACAATCCAGTCGGATAGCTCGAGGTACGGAAGGATTTGTGCATCGCCTGAGGCGACCAGCTTAGGCAACTCTGAGAGGGGTACTGAGATCGCGGCGTCCAGCTGACCGCTCTGATACATCGAAAGTGCAGTCGCCTCATCCGTGACCATAAGGTAGGTGATCTTGGTGAGTTTGACAGCGTCCTTGTCCCAGTACGTCGGGTTCTTGACAAAGACCATCTTGTCATTGTGTGACCACTGTGTGAGCATGAACGGTCCATCGCTCACATATGTCTTGACATCGGAGGCCCACTTGTCATTCGTGCTGACAACGGCCTTGCAGACCGGCATCAGCATACCGAACGCCGTCAAGTTGAGAAAGTATGGAGTCGGGGTCTGGAGGTAAACCTTGAGCGTCTTGGCATCCAGTGCCTTGACGCCGACGTTCTTGTTGGGATCAATCTCCTTCGCCATGTTCGGAACGGGGACGTCCTTGCCTGCTACTTTCTTCGTGAGAGGATTGCCTTTGGCGTCGACAGCCTGGGCATAGTACTTGGTGCCGACTTTGATAGACGTGTTGAATGCCAGACCGCCATAGACGTTGTAGAGGTAGTAGGCGCCCTCGGCAGCAAACTCAGGGTTGAGCACACGCTTCCACGCATACTCAAAATCGTATGCAGTAACGGGCGTTCCATTCGTCCAATACGCATCGCGAAGCGTAAAGATGTAGGTCTTCAGATCTTTGGAGATCGTCCAGCTCTTCGCAATCGCTGGCTGTGGTACATTCTGCTTGTCATTACGCGTCAACCCATCAAAAACCTGCTCTACGCTGTTGAGTGTCTGAAGGGTAACGCCAACGGCTGGATCCATCGTGGGGGGCTCACTACCTATGTTGTACGTTACCTCCTGAGCAACTGCCTTTGCTGACGGTACGACAGACAGNNCAAGACAAGTGACAGTGCTTTCCGCATGCAATAGCCTCCATTTTTCCAACAGGATTTGTCGCTTGCGCGACATCTCCCAATATTAGCAACCCATGGCAAAAAATACAATGGGGGTTCTCTACGGGGGCCGCCTTGTTCATTGGTACACTGGGACGACCCCGATCCTGTCCAGGGGGTAAGGGGCCCTTCAGATCTGGAGCGCTGAAGTCTATGAGCCGGTGCCTAGCTCCGTACGTGCAAATGCGGTTGTAATGACCGAGGGGCTTCGTGCATTGGTGCGTCTGCTCCCTTGCTGCCATGCTGCTATGTAGTCACACTGTCATATGCCCCTAGCTCTGTCCTGAGACCTCTCCATCCGTTGTCAAAGAAGCCCAGGAAGCCTTTGAATAAAGCGGGGTTGCAGGCTTTGAGGCATGAGGAACCATTACGCCACTGCAACACTTGCAAAAGTCGTCACAGGGTGGGTTCGTGTCACTCCAAGAGCAAAACTGTGCAATTGGTGCCCTTTCCTAAAGTCTGGCTAAACAGAAACGAGGGTGGGCACTTCATGCTCAACAGCGTCACAGAACGAGGCAATACTACGGGGTGATTGCTGCGCCCGTTGTCAGAGGTTGTCGAAGAACCTTGCAACGTAGAACCTACCGTCTACACTCGTGATGGCGGGGGACGTACAAACCCTCCCTTTTCCTCCCCCCGCCATCTCCTGTCTATCTCTCCTTTCTCTTATGCACGCTTCGTCGTCGACATGGGACAAGAAGACCTCCTGGCAAACCGACAACGCGTTGCCATTTATTCCATTTATTCAGTAACTAGAAGAAGTCCGTTGCCAAAGATTGCCGGGGTACCAATAATACTGGGTTGTTTCTTAAAGTTTATAGAACATGAGAAAGGGCGGGCGGGGTTGAGGGTG
>NZ_QXIU01000260.1:1674-2772 GCF_003570935.1 Candidatus Cryosericum odellii | reverse complement strand
TGTTTCATCAACGCCCGTAGCAGCTTCGCCTGTGTCCTGTCCATGTGTACCTCCAGAGATTGAAACCATCAGATTATACGTGACCCTGCTCCACAATGCAACTAGAGCCCCTCCGGTAACAGACCTCATCACGGAATGAGGTTGTCAGGCCTCTTCTTCGCTCAAAGATTGGAGTTCGTAGAGGTTCTTGTAGATGCCGCCCTTTGCAACCAATTCCTCGTGGGTTCCGGATTCGCTGATCTGTCCTTTCTGTACCACGAGAATGCGGTCCACCGTGCGAATAGTCGACAGGCGGTGCGCGACGATGATACTCGTACGACCCGTGAGGATCTTGCGGATGGCCGCCTGGATCACAGCTTCGGACTCGGTGTCGATGTCCGAGGTGGCCTCGTCAAGGATGAGAACTTTGGGGTCAAAGTACAGCGCCCGGGCAAAGGAAATGAGCTGCCGCTCTCCCGATGACAAGTTGTTACCGCGCTCGTACAGATGGTGGTGCAGACCTCCCTCGAGGCCTTTCATGAACCCCATGCCCAGGTAGTCGACAATCTCGGCCACTTTCTGCTCATCAGGGTGTTCATCAAAGAGAGCAATATTGTGGAGGACCGTCCCACTGAAAATGAAGACGTCTTGCATGACAAATGCAACGCTTTGACGCAGGAATTCGGCGGGAAGAGTGGCAACATCCACGCCACCCAGCAGGACGCGCCCACTATCGATCCCATAGAAACGTGGGACCAACCCAGTGATGGATGTCTTGCCGGCACCGGTAGCGCCGACGAGTGCAACCGATCCACCCTGTTCCACGTTAAAGCTGATACCCTTGAGGATCTCCTGGCCTGGTGTGTAACTGAGGTGCACATCCTGGAACTCGATACTGAACTCGTGTGGAACAACACCGGCAAAGGTCTCCGGCACATATTCTTCTTGCGGTTCATCAACAATGTGGAAAATCTTCTCGGCCGACGCCATAGCCTGCTGGATCGTGTCGAATTGCTCAGCAACCTCCTGGACTGGCTGGAAGAAGATCTGGGTGTAGAACGTGAACGTCACCAGTGTGCCGAACGACAGCGCTCCCGCAAGGATATGTCCACCACCGTA
>NZ_QXIU01000260.1:0-1576 GCF_003570935.1 Candidatus Cryosericum odellii | reverse complement strand
ATAAATGAGTTGATGCGTGAAAGGCAGGTACGTGCCACACGGTGTGCATTCCGGATGGAAACCCGAAAGACCGCCGTAAGAACGACGACAGCAGTGAGCACTGCCATAAGAACCCACGTCAGAAAGGCATTGAGGGAGAACATGACGACCGTAACGCCCACGAGCAGAAATCCATCACGGACGATATTGATGAGAGCCTGGCTGTACATGTCCGCCAGAGCTTCGATGTCATTGGTAACACGCGTGGTCAGGCGGCCTGACGGTGTCCGGTCAAAAAAGCTGAATGGCAAACGCTCCACATGCTCAAAGAGCTGCACCCGGATGTCATAGACAATACGCTGACCGACGACCTCGAGGAGGACGCGATTAATGTATCCAACCACGAATGCCAGGAGAACAATTGCCAGAAACAGCAGCGACAGCCTCTTGATACCGGCAACGTCGACGGAACGCAACCAGGCATGCTCCTCAGGCGAGAAACGCTGCAGAGAAGATGCATCCATGATGTACGTTCCCGCCGGGAAGACCGGCTGAGGAGCGCTGAAAACAAAGGGCTGGGGAGCATCGACATATCCGTTGAGGCGGTCAAGGCCAAGCTGCCTCGCCTTGTCAGGTGTCACGACATAGAGAGACACATCCGTGGTCTGTACTGACTTGCCGCTCAGGCGTAAACCTTTTGTCAGCTCGGTACTGTCGTAGTAGGAATGACCGCCCAGCACAAAACGGTCCACCCCGCCTACAACCCCGTTCGCCGTCTGGACGTCTTCGAGCGCGTCCACCCGCACGAACCGTGCTGTCGTCGGGTCGATATAGTTGTCGATAGCCTGGCGCACAATGAGTGGACAGGCAATGGTCTTTGCGGTCAGAATGCAGATCAGGACCAGGGAGATGAGCAGCATCCACCAGTATGGACGCGCAAACTTCAGCAGACGCGCCATAAGCGTTGTATCAAAGGACCGTTCCTGGGTCTCGTCGTTCGAAATACCAGCCATTATTCCTTCTCCACCTTGTGTTCCACAAGCTGTCTTCTGAAGACACGCCAGTACCAGTCATGCTTCCGCAGCAACGCGCTATGCGTCCCTTCCTCGGCAACGCGTCCAGCATTCAGCACCAGAACTCTGTCCATTTGACGCAATGCAGAGATGCGGTTGCTGATCACGATCGTCGTCGGTCGCGACGTGAAACCTGCAATGTTATCGAGAATGTGTTTTTCGGTGTCGGCGTCCACCGCTGAAAGAGCATCGTCGAGGACCAGAATGCGCGGTTTCTTGAGGAATGCGCGAGCAATGGTGACCCGCTGTTTCTCTCCACCCGACAGGGTCACTCCACGTTCTCCCACGATCGTGCCGAATTCATCTCTGAATTCCGAGATGTTATTGTAGATATCAGACTGTTTCGTTGCTTCCCCGATCTCCTTCTCGCTTACCGGCAGATCAGTCACGTTGATATTCTCCTCCAGGGAATCCGAGAACAGGAAAACGTCCTGTGTGACAACGCCAATAGCGCGCCGCAGATCCTTGAGCCTGTATTGCCGCACATCCACGCCATCCACAAGCACCTTCCCGGCGGAGGGATC
>NZ_QXIU01000026.1 GCF_003570935.1 Candidatus Cryosericum odellii | reverse complement strand
CCTCAATCGAACACACAAGCGCCTGTTGCTGAGGGATCATCCCCTCAAGAGGAAATGTGAAGAACGGACCGTCTACGACGGACCGGGGTTGGCCGCGATAGCCTCGCCTTCAATAAGATCTGCAGGCTCCATGACAATGGTCCCTCCGGTCACGTACTTGACCGTCCCCTTGCGCGCGACCAGTTCCTTGAGTTCCCAGGGGAAGTTGAGTTCGATGGCGCTGACGCCCCGGAGGAAATCTGAACGCATGCTGAACCGGACTTTGTCGCCCAGACGCTGCATGCGCACGGAAAGTTCGCCGAACGTAGACTGCAGACCGTGGACGTCGATGCCGTCGCCGGCAAACAGCTCGGGCGTCGGCACTGGGATGATGCTCAGGTAGGTGCCGCGTTCGACAAAGATGAGGCTGGTCAGCAGCTCGAGGGCAAGCGCCGTCGCGACGGCGCTGTGCCGTGGACCGGCAAGAGCTCTCCTGGTATGCAGGTCGATATAGTCGGGGAGAGCGTCGGATACCCCAAGCTGCTCCAGACCCTCCTGCATCAGACCGTACGCTCCGCTCTCACGGCGCAGGATCAGAGTTTTGGCGCACAGCAGTGACAGACGGATGTCGCCGAGGGAGCCGAGGGAGGGGTTTGCGACGAAGCCGTCACGCAGCCAATGCTCGGCGATCCAGCTCATGGTGCCAGTCAGGATGGCGTCCTCGGTGCCGTGCGCGCCAAACAGGGCGTAGGCCGCAACCGGTGCTATGTCGGCAAACATCGGCTTGCCAGGGCCGACATGAGTATCGGCCGCATCCGCCTGCTTGAGCAACCGCAGCTGGAGGTCGTCACATAATCTGAGGCGCACGTCGTCCTTCTCGGAAAGCATGCTCTGATAGCTCTCAATGGCCTTGCCCAGCACCAGATGCAGCACAGGGCCGGAACGCCGCAATGGTCCCAGCAAGCCGATGGCGACAGGCTCCACTGTTGTCTGCGATTGGCTGAGCCAGGTGACGAACTGGTCCACGACGGGAAACAGCTGCCTGCGGAGCTGCACCTGGCGCGCCACCTTCAGATGCCAACCCAGAGCAATGACAAAGCTTGCGTACGAAAACAGTGCATCCGCCGACAGAGCGGGCCCTGGGGGTAATTGCGCCGCATAGGAACGCAAGAGGCTGGAAGCCGTGTCGACCTCTCCCACACGGTCATATGCCTCGACGAGCGCCGGCAGGGCAACGGCATCGAGGCCGCCCTCGAACGCCGAGGCAGCAGTGGCTTCAAGAGACGACAGGTGAAGCAGCTGGTTGGCGGCAAAACGGTTGAGGCGCTCGTCGCCCGTGCGATATCCTACATGCTTTTCCTGTGTTACGACGAGCCGGTGCTCTTGCTCAAGGATCCCGGCGCTCTGTCCAAGGAGGAGCGTGAGTTCCTCAGGTTTGTAGGTACGGTCCCTGTCGACGAAGAAGAAAAACGTGACTTCGGTATCGCCGCCAGGTTCGAGCTGGTGGTCGAATGCAAGTGCCAGCTGCATGAGCCCCGTCGGCGAGACGACTTCGCCGCCGGCATCGGCGTCGACCATGCTGCCAGTCCGGGGATCGTAGACGCTGACCTTGGTACTGCTCGGTCGTTCACAGGCAAAGGCGATGCGCTGTCCGTTGAGCATGATGAGGTTCTCACGTGAAAAGCTGAACCGTTCCAGACTCGTGATGCCCACCTCGTCGAACGGCTTGATGAGGAGGACGAGCGTCACAGCGTGAAACTGATCACTGGTATTGCGCAGCCGGAACGTGACCTGAACGAAGGGCAGGTCCATCAATCCATGGGGAAACGCACTCCTGGTCACGGTGAGTTCGGGTGCCGTCATGACGATGCGGTGGATGCCGTCTTCGAAGGAAGCCATCGTCGCCCTCGGGTCATACGCTGCGGAGGAACAGACCTCGCGCCCTTCCACCTGTGCCACGTAGTCGATAGTGACAGGAACCAGTGTCAGGATGAGCGTGCCGCATTCATCCGCCCGAACACCCTCAGGATGACGGGGCAGACCCAGCTGCGTCAGGCGCTCGCCGGTCAGATTTTCCCAGGACGGGATACTCCCGGTCTTGCCGGCAAGCTGTACCTGCAGGTAGCGTGGCAGCTCCTCGGGCTTGAACAGCGCCGAGGCTGTCTGTGTCAGCACCGTTCGCAGGCGTGCCTCGGATTCCGTGCGCACCTGTCCCGTGCCGCCGATGACCTGCAGCCGGTCCAGCACGTCGCTCGCAGCCTGGCTGACGGGGACAGAGCGGACCCGTTTTCTACCCCTCATGTGCAAGCATGGCCTTCACAAACGCAACGAACAGGGGGCCTGGCTGGAGTGGCTTGGACGAGAGCTCAGGGTGAAACTGGACACCGACGAAGAACGGATGATTCCCGAGTTCGAGGGCCTCGACCAGGTCTTCCTCCGGATAAACAGCAGCGACGCGCATGCCATGTTCTTCGAAGGCTGCACGGTAGTCATTGTTGAACTCAAAGCGATGACGATGGCGTTCGGAAAGCGTGGATGCCCCATAGGCCTCTTCCACCCTGCTCCCCGGTGTGATGGTGTTCTCGTAGACGCCAAGCCGCATGGTCCCGCCCAGCTTCTGTACGCCCTTCTGCGACGGCATGAGGTA
>NZ_QXIU01000259.1 GCF_003570935.1 Candidatus Cryosericum odellii | reverse complement strand
ATGATAGAATTCACATGGTGCGAGGTGTCTGTGGCCCGTCGCGTGGCAGCCGGCGTGGAATATGGTGTGATGGAACCGAGGTGGCAACAATGACAACAATTGGTGATCATCTGTACGCGCGCAGTACCCATGAGGAACTGCTGACTCGTGCCACGAACGGGGCGTTCGTGACGACAGCCATGTGGTATCTGCTGTCGACAAAGCGGGTGGACGCGGTGCTGGGTGTAGAGCATGATCGGGAACGCAACTTGACGCATACCCGGTTCATCGATGACCCTCGGGAAATATCTGAGCTTGCGGGTACGGTTGTCACCGCGCCCCTCAACATCGTCCAGACATTGCGCAAGTACGCCGGCAGTGGGCGCGTGGCCCTGCCGGTCATGCCCTGCGAGGAGAAGCTGCTGGACGTCCTCATTCACAAAGATGAACTGCCCGTGCAGCTGTTCCGCATCGGACTCGTATGCGGCGGCCTCTTCAGCGCGAACGACCTCGGCAAGGAGGTGAAGCGTCTCGGAAAGTCGCTGCTGGACGTCGAGCGCGTCATCCATGGTGAGGGGGGATACTCCGTCTCATTCCGGGGCGAGGAGCAGGTCCACGAGTTTCCGGAGCGGAAGACCGTGCGTCCGGCCTGCGAGCGCTGTGTGACGCCCGAGCCCGTCACCTCGCATTTTTCCTGCGGGTACTGGGGGACTGGAAGTGACCGGGGCAGGACGTACGTGACGGTGAACACGGCGGAGGCGGCCGAGCTTGTCGACGCAATGGTGCGCGACCGGGCCCTGGTGGTCGAGCCGGTTCCCGACGATGCCCGCGCCATGCGCAAGCACCTGCTGGACCTCAAGACGGACGCGTCATGGCGATATCGGCGCCGGCAGTTCGAGACCGACCTGGTGGAGACGGGTGAGCAGATCAACGCGTGTCCGCTCTGTGGCGAGTGCATGAAGGCCTGTCCTCTCCGGACCGATGAATATGTCCAGCACCTGCTGGAGGGGGTGAAATCTCCAGCCGAATGGCTGGCCGCATTTGTCCTCGATCTGTACGATGAATGCGCGGAATGCGGCCTGTGCAGTGAGCACTGTCCCATCACGTTGCCGTATGACCTGGTCATCGAGCATCAGCGTGAACTGAGGAAGACCCTGCCTCGATGAGCACAAACGTTGTTCAGACCATCTGCCCGTTCTGCGGGGTTGGATGTGGCATGTACCTGGTCATCGACCATGGGCGCATCGCCGGTGCCGAAGGCTGGCCGGAGCACCCGGTGAACCGTGGCATGCTCTGCCCGAAAGGCCGGTTCAGCTACGCTCTCGTGAACAGGCCAGACCGTTTGAAGTATCCCATGCGGCGCGATGGGGATACGTGGAAACAAATCACCTGGGATGAGGCCCTTGCCATGGTACGCGAGCACCTCGGCCCGTTGCGTGAACGGGACCCCGACAGCATTTACGTGTTTGCATCGGCACGGTGCACCAACGAGGAGTCGTATCTGGCGCAGAAATTTGCACGAGTGGTCATCGGGACCAACAACGTCGACAATTGTACGCGCATGTGCCATGCACCCTCAGGATATGCGCTGACGCGGGTCTTCGGCGGAGGCGCCTCGACAAACAGCATGGACGATCTCGAGGAGGCAGGTTGTGTCCTCGTCTGGGGTTATAACCCATTTGAGACGCACCCGATGCTGTTTCAGCACGTCATTGCCGCTCGGAAGGCGGGGGCGAAGCTGATCGTGGTTGACCCACGTGTCACACAGACGGCCAAGGTCGCAAGCTTGCACCTGCAGCCCATACCCGGGACCGACATCGCGCTTCTCGCCGGCATGATCAACTATGTCATCCAGACGGGCCTGCTGGACCGCAAGTTCATTGAGCGTCGGACCGAGGGATTCGAAGAGCTGGCGAAGTCGGTGGAGCTCTACACACTCGAGCTGACGTCGTCGCTGACGGGTGTCCCCGCCGCGCTCATCCGGGAGGCTGCTCTCGCGTATGGGACGTCGCCCGCCAGCTCCATCCTGTTTGGCATGGGCCTGACCCAGTATGTAGGGAGTACAGCGACGATCGCCGCGCTGTGCCAGCTGGCCGTCGTGACCGGTAACATCGGGCGTCCCGGTACGGGTGTAAACCCCGCGCGTGGCCAGAACAACGTCCAGGGCACCGTCGACATGGGGGCCGTTCCAGACGGACTGCCCGGTGGGTCCATGTCTGACACGTCCGTTCGCACGATCGTTGAACAGGAATGGCACGCACCGCTGCCCCAGCGGCCTGGGCTGTTCGCAACGCAGGTATGGGAGGCGGCACAGGCGGGGACCGTGAAGGCAGCCTACATCATCGGCGAGAACCCGGTGCTGTCAGAGGCGGACGGCGCTGCTGTCGTCCGCGGGCTGGAGGCCATGGACTTTGTGGTCGTGCAGGACATCTTCATGACAGAGACTGCCCGGTATGCCGATCTCGTCCTGCCGGCGTCGCTGTGGGCCGAGAAGGACGGTACTTTCACCAATACAGAGCGGCGGGTTCAGCGCGTCCGCAAGGTGGTGGAGAGCCCCGAGGCCGCAAACCGAGACTGGCGTATCCTTATTGACATAGCAGACGCACTTGGAGCGGACTGGTACTACCGCAAGCCCGAGGACATCTTCGAGGAGATCCGCCGGGTTGTCCCCGCGTACGCCGGCATCACGTATCCCCTGCTCAACACGCCCGGCTTCGGCCTGCAGTGGCCGGTCGGGGAGGGAGGAGATGAGACCGAGATCTTGTATGTGGAACGATTTGCGACCCCATCCGGAAAGGCCCATCTGTCGGCGCTGGAGACAATTGATTTGACCAGCAGATTGACGGCGGAATTTCCGTTCACCCTCATCACCGGGCGCCTCATGGCGCAGTACAACACCGGTACCATGTCCCGGCGTATCGACCAGCTGAACCGCATCGCCCCGGCCGGGTACGTCGAGCTCAACCGCGACGATGCATCGCAGATCGGCGCAGCATCAGGCGATGTGGTAAGGGTAACTTCGAGGCAGGGCGCGCTGACTGTGCCTGCACGAATCGGTACCGGCGTGCCGAGAGGATTTGTGTTTATCCCCAACCACTACAGGGATACGGCAGTGAATGTCCTCGTGCCCAACAACACTGACCCGGTCGCACACGTCCCCGCCTACAAGGGCGTGCCTGTTCGCATCGAAAAGGAGGAACAGTTGTGAAGTCGTTGTACATCTGCATGGGAAGCGCTTGTCATCTGAAGTCTGCACAGTCGATCCTCGACGTGTTCCGCAGGAAAATCCAGGAGCACCAGTTGGAGGATGTCGTCGAGCTGAAGGGTTCCTTCTGCCTTGGGATGTGTGCCGAGGCGGTCCCGGTCAAGGTCAATGACACGATCGTCCACGGGATCACCGTCGAAAATGCTTCCGAGATGTTTGACAGGGAGGTCATGCCTCTTATCCGGGGAGCATAAGATGGACCCTGCCAACGACACATGGGCCGTGAACGAGTTCCTGCAAACGCTTAGTTAGAAGGTCGCCTGCGGCGGCACGACCACAACCATTGTTTCCCGCGAGACAGGGCGCACGGCCGAAGTCGAGAGGAATACTGCGCCCTGACTACCTGCCTATGCGCCAACCGGCGATGAGGAGCTGGTCGAGCGAGATCCCTGGATTTCGCGCAGGTCGATCACCGTCTCCTCGGACTTGAGGAGACGGCGCATTGTGTCCTGGTTTACATCTGCCACCTTGAGGATGATCCGGAGACGATGTGGCGATGTTGCAGGGAACGACGACACGGTCGTGACACCCCCGCCCGCTTCCACGATACGGTTGAACAGCGACGCGAGAGCACCCTTGCGGTTGTCTATCTCAAGAGATGCGCGGACACCCGGTGCGCGGGAACCGAGCATCTCGACGAACAAC
>NZ_QXIU01000258.1 GCF_003570935.1 Candidatus Cryosericum odellii | reverse complement strand
TCATACGAGACCACCTTACTGAGGGGTCTAATATTCATTGTAGCAGTGTTTCTGCGAGCGTGTGCTTTCTGCGGGGACGAAGCATGCGGGACGGTGGTCGGAGGAACCGGCGATGGGTCTTGCAAATATTTGCACAACGGGCAAGAATGTGCCCAGTTGCACATACTGCTCGACCTCAGTTGAAGGTTATGTGACGGACTGCAGAGAGAGGAGGCTCAATCGTGAGGAAATGCAACTTGTTTGCCAGTAGTTTCACCGCAGGAGAAGCTGTCGCAAGGACCTGGTTCCGCGAGATCGTGATAGGCGTTCTTGTCGTGACGCTCCTGCTTACACCACTGAGCCCGGCCCTCAGAGTACTGGCCGCTAACCCTCTCGTCCTCGATGGGACTGAGAGCTCCTGGGCAGAACCTGAGCTGCAGCTCGCCTACTCGTACGGGCTGACGTATCCAGCTGTTATGAACCACTTCATCAAACCGATCACGCGCGAGGAGTTCTGTGTGATCGTCGTGAAGCTGTATTCGAAACTGACGGGCAAGACGCCGTCGGCAGGGACGTCGCCGTTCACCGACACGGCGAACCCCGAGATCGTCAAAGCCTATAACCTGGGCATCGTCCAGGGGACGGGTGCAGGGAAATTCTCTCANNGAAATTGCCACGATGATCTACCGTGCACTGGGCAAAGCGGTCCCACCCTTGAAAGCTGTCAGCCAGACCGATTTCCCCTTTGCCGACAAGGTTAAGGTCGCTACGTGGGCGCTGGAGGCGATGGAGTTCGCTTATCAGAATGCCATCATGAAAGGTCTGAGCGCCACCACTATCGACCCTCTCAGCAACACCACCCGTGAGCAAGGCGTCGTCCTCATCAAGCGGACCTATGAGGCGTTCCGGACTGCTTCCGACGTGAAGGCAACCCTGGTCTTGCCGACCGGCAGGATTATCACGTTGACCGAGAAGGCCAAGTACCTGGCGTCGGACTGGGACGGTTTGCTCAACGCCCCTTTGTACGATGCGCGCCTGACGCTGTATGCTGCGACAGGATCAGCGAAACCCAAGAGCAGACCGGCTGACAGGCTTCTGATCAAGTCTGCGTCCATGTACTCAAAGGCCGACAACGCCGCGCTCATCGACATTGCTGGAAATCGCGTGCGGTACTTCGCCTATACGCTGACCCGAGCTGCACCTGCGAAGGTGGTCTGGCAAGTTGCGAATGTCCCGTTCATAGGATTCCCGACAGACTGGCAGAAGCCGACAGGACTGGTCGCGTCAGGCCAGGTGGCAGGGACGGCCGGTGAGTTTGCCATCGATTTCGCGACGTTTGCTACGAAGTTGGGTGTCCCAAGCCACTACCGGCAGCTGACGACACCTGGGACCCAACAAGTTCTCTACGTGAGGGCGGTCCCTGTCGACGGCAGCGGGCGGTGCATCGGTGATCCGGGCGAAGGCGTACGAGTGCTGTATGGCAGCAGCCTGTCGGTACCACCGTCCGCAAGTTCGCCGCTGGCCTCCCCCTCCTTCCAGTTGTGGACGCCTCTCCGCAATCTGGAACCCGATGCGAAGCCGGAGTTTCCCAACATTCTTGAACACGTCGCCAAAGTCGGGGTTTCCTGTGAAGAAACGACTCCTCACTGGTTCCAGTTCAGGGGTGCAGGTGCGACCACGAGCAGTGTCGTCTTCCAGGTTTCTGCCAAGCCGTTCAGCGACGTGGAGGACTGGAACGCGCCGTCGGGACTGGTCTACTCCAAGACCTACAGTCCACTTCCTGTCACGCTCCTTGCCGACTACCACAATACGGTTCCCATTCCATTTCATGACTTCGGTCCAGCCGCGGCTACGCTGAAGCCTGGTGATCAGGTGCTGTACTACGTGAGAGCGGTTGCGCTCAGCACTTCCGTGACACCCGGCGTGACATCAGCGGCCTTCTCTGATACCGTGACGGTGAGCTACTTCAAGCAGCAGCAGGTGAAGATCTACCAGTGGAAGACGGTTTCAGAGCCTTCGTACACGCCCACCATCAAAGTTGTCCACTATGAGCCAGTCCAGTGGGAGGATCCGAACTGGGCACATTACTACACTGTGTACCGGTATCCCAAGTGGAATGAGCTGAACTTCAACATCACGAACGGCACCTCGACCCTCTACACATACCAGTACTACGCAATGAACGACCCAACCATGACCCCCGACCGCTACGAGAAGGAAATCCTGTGGAAATGGCTCACACCGGGGTCCCATCTCCAGGTCTGGGACAAGTCAGGGGATAAGTCCTGGTGGGCGGAACTCTGGGATGGCATTGTCAGTTTCTTAAAGACAATCATCGACGTTGTCGCCAAGATAACCAACTGGGTATCGACCGCTTTTGCCAAGCTCAAGGGAGGCCTGATAGCGTTCATTGCCAAGAACTTCCCTGGTATTCCTGACGACTGGCGCAAGGGCCTGGAGTTTGCCCTGACGATGCTGGCAGACTACGGACTTGCGTCGCTTGGCATTCCACCATCTCTGCCCAATTTCGACCAGCTGGCGAGTGGAAGTCTCAACTACCTGGCCAATGAGGCCCTGGCTCAGGCAGGCATTCCGGCCAGCGCCGTGACGGATGCGCTGATAGACCAGGCGAAGACCACTATTACATCAAGCCTGACTGATGCCGCCAACTCTGCGACACCCAACCCGCTCAACTCGCCCTTCCTGAAAGCTGACCCAGCCAAGCTCTACCAGCCTGCCTACATTGATGTCGCAATCACCAACCCATACAAGGACAAGCCATCACTCGCCGGCTTCCTGAACTTCGATGCCGGATGGGACTGGAAGGACACCAATATCACCGTCACCACGTCGACCTGGGCTGAGAAGCCTACAGGTCAGATATGGGCTGACGCGTTGGCATACAGGGACCACTTCTTCAACGGCCTGAGGAAAGGCTACCCCTATTACCCCGTCAGTTATTGTATCTATGAACCTGTGCGCAACATCGCCATCCCGCCGCTGATGCCAGGCGAGACGACGACCATCCGTGTCTACCTGAAGGAGTACTCTGGCATGCCGTACCCCTTTGCTCCTCAAGGAGACTCAGTCACGTGGGATGACTTCACCAACCTGTATTGGGGCGCCACGGGCAAGGCAGACTTTACAGTATGGACAAGCGGGTTCCGTCTGGCGAACATCACGCCTGCGACGTCGTTTGATCCTGCCACAAACACGATCTATACCCACACGTATGATCACACTGCTTCTTCACAGACTTTCCAGACGGTACCGAAGGACCCCTACAACTGATAGCGGAGAACCTTCAGACAATACGTGACATCTGATGGCCGGAGGTCGTTGATCTCCGGCCATTACGATGAGCGGTGTGATGTACCGCTTCACACCTTTATCCGATATACTCATATGGAGAGAGGAGCTGGTGTGATGGACGAGAAGGAGAAGGCACAACTGGCGCAGGCACTGAAAGCGCAA
>NZ_QXIU01000257.1 GCF_003570935.1 Candidatus Cryosericum odellii | reverse complement strand
GTGCTGAACAACTTCTCCAGGCCCTGCTCATCAAAGCCAATCTCACGCAGGAACGAGATCCGGGCAAGGGCTTCCAGTTTGTCGGTTGCATTGATCAGTTCCAGCCCGTTGACCGCATCGTTTCTTCTTCTGCTGTCAAGGTGAATGAGGACGTTGCGCGTATCCCTGACGCTCTTCACAAAACTACTCTGTTGATCTACAGTCGTCTGCAGCAACTCGGCATTGGTGTCGATGATGCTGCTAATCCTATATAGCAGGCTTGGTTCATTGCTCCGTTGCAGCCTTTCAGTCAGCCATGACCGGTCTTCCTCTGCGACAGCTGCTAGAATACGACTTCTCTTGACCAAAAACTCCTCTGGAGATAGCACGTCGTTCGAGCTGGTTCTTCGATGAAGATACTCCAGTGACTGCGCGGCATCCAGGAACCTCCATTTGGAGTAGGAGTGGAAGCTGCCTGTTTCAGGAACGAGGAGAGGAAGGAGAAGATCGTACTCTTCGGGCTGTGCGAGAATCCGAACGAGCGCATCTACTAGATTGGCTTCTTTCAAGTCGACGTATGTGAGCAACATGTCGTCGCACGACAATCCGCTATATGGCGCCCCCTCTGTCATTCCGTAGTACCATACCATCATGGGACGATAGTATGGCTTCTCCTGTCCGTCTCCTGTTGGGAGCATGTCCTTCGCTTCCTCACTGGTACACGAGAAGAACGGAATCTGAATGGCACTCAGTGTCATGAGGGAGAGAAACTCGCCTATCAATGGGAGAGTCTTTCGGGCATCCTCAAGAGACACGTGCTCCGAAAACGAAATTGTAAGGAACGAGCCTTGTTGCATCGACAGGCTTCTCGAAGGGATCACATCGAACGAGAAACCTCCCCGCACGCAGATTTCCCCGGTGATATTGCCAGCCTTTCCTAGCGGGAGTTCCCTTGAACCGAAAGGCTGAAGCGTCAACCCTTTCGGGTGTGAATTCAAGTCAGAGCACCAGGAAGTCTTGCTCCAATCCATCAGAATAGGAAGTGAGACAGTGATGTTTCTGACTTTGAATTCCGTGAATGAGTCTATGTGCACCCCGAAGATAGCTGCGCTGACGAAGAAGACTTCTGTCAGCAGACTTCCGAACGACGTCGTTTCTATTAGGGTGAGACCTTGCAGTGTGCAGAAACTGCCTTCTAGTACGCCCAGAATGATAGGTATCGACTTACGCTCGAAGGAAAGTACCGACTGCATGCCCTCAATGAAACTGACCTGACGATCGACTGTCAATTTCATCTGACCGTTTCTGTCCAGAGAGAGCATTCCAGGAAGAGACGTATCGTGAGCGTCTGGCAGTTGCCACGTTCCCCGAATCTCTTCCGCCCGATATAACCGCTCGACGATGCTATCGCTGGACATGTGCGTCTCCTATGTCTGGTGACTGGAATGCTTGGTCGATCTGACCTCGTACAAGAATTGTCCTCGACAGTGCGGTCACGATGCGGGAATAGTGCTGGGTGTCGGGAGCGGTGAGGAAGCGGCCTTTGCGGTCTTTGAGCCATTTGGCAAGGACCTGGTAGCCGCCGATCTGGTAGGTCCAGAGGTCGGGGGTGACACCATCGAAGTACTGGGTAGGATTGATGCTGACGCGCCCGCGGTCGGCGTCATACTCGACCTTCTTAACCGCGCCATCACCCTTGCCGCAGAAACGGCTGATGGGGTTGTCGAGCTCGGACGAACGCATCAGGTGCAGGTCAATGAGCTGCTGACCCAAGTCGGCCAGTGCGAGGAAGGTGTCACGGTCCCTGATGAGGGGAATGCGGGGGAAATCAGTCTTGAGGAATTCGACGTAGCGTCGAGCATACGCCGCCGATTCAAGCACCGCATAGACATAGGCGAAGATGTTCTCTGGTGAAGCAATGCTTCCGAAGCATTCGGTCAGCTGAGACATGAAATGAGCCTCAATGTTGGGTTTGCGATGCGCCACGCGGTCTCTGGTTTCCACAAATATGTCGGTAGAGCCTTTCACGGAGTCGTAGAGATACAGCGGGAACACGAACCCGTTGTTCGAGGTCTTGGGCGACATGCAGATGACCTCGACAATGTGGTTCGTCACTTGGACGTGGTGAAAAGTCTCGCCTTTGGTCATGCGCGATGTGATGATGGCTGAATTGGAGCCTGCCAGCATGTTCTGCATCACTTCCGGATGCGGCCTGCAGAGGAATCCACGGGAGTGGCCAGTGTAGTAAGTGTAGCGCACATCAAAAGGTCGATACAGGATCGGAACGACTCTGTCCTGTGATAGTCCACTGCGACGGATGTCTTCTTGCGCAAGTTGCACTTGCCAGCTCGCCGTATCCTTTCCCAGGTGAAATGCTTCACGAGCTTCCTCAGGGGATATGCTGATAAACCTGTTGACCGTTTGCCACACCTGCTCGGGCGTAAACTGAATCGTCAATTTGTCGCGCGCGGTAACAATCCCAACGACTGATACGGGGAAAATTTCGGTCACCTTGGGCCACTGTTCGTATTCTGGCGCCAGTGTGGCATCCTGCGGAACGAAGAGGTACATATCGCCACGTGGTTTCAGCTCTTGCCATGCCGTCTGCGTCATCTGTTCATTGCCCAGCACACGATACTTGGCGTCGCGCTTACCCCATAGATCGCCGTACCAGATGCCCTTTGGAACTCCGTTGCACTTGACCGCGACAACGATCGCAACGCCCTGCCGAATATCGAACACGTTCTCGTCCTTGCTGCCGTCAGGACACTGCTCCTTCCTGAGCGAATTGCCATGCAAGTTGAGGATGTGCAACTGGTCAAAGGACGCCATCAGCGACTGGCGCATGCCACGGAACGTCGGGTTGTCCAGGTAGCTGTGATTGGTGATGAAGCCAAGGACGCCTTCGCCCGCTTGGTCGATCTTCCACTGCGCAAAGCGGATGAACTTGACGTAGTCGTCATCTAGCCAGGTTTTCCTCTCGCCCAACGGTTTCCCATCCACCTGCTTATAGTCATTGAGGAGGTTCATAATCCACGCGCCTTTGTTGGTGCTGACTCCCGAGTACGGCGGATTGCCCATGATCACCAGGACCGGCTGGGTCGTCTTCACGGCCTCGGCCATGTGGGATTCGTCTGCCAGAGGCGACAGGCCGGGGATAGGGTTCTGCTCGGCCGTGCTGACGTCCAGCGTATTGGTGAGGTACAGCTTGAAGCGGTCGTCGGAACTCATGGTGTAGCCCAACTCAGTGAGCAGGGTGCCCATGCGCAGATGCCCGATGGCATACGGGGCCATCATCAGCTCAAAGGCGTAGAAGTCGCGCAGGACATGTCCCTTGATCCAGCTGTCCAGACTGCCGTCACCGTACTTGGCCTTGTAGGTCTCGGCAGCCAAGCGCACGGCAGTGGCAGGGAAGGTCATGGTGCCCGCCGCAGGGTCGAGGACAGTAACGCTGGGGTCGGCCAGGCCGTCGGGCTTGCCAAAGGAGTCATGCAGGATCTGGTCCACACTGCGGACGATGTAGCTGACGACGGGCTGAGGCGTGTAGTAGACGCCATGCTGTTTCTTTTTGGCCGGGTCGTATTCGCCGAGGAAGGTCTCGTAGAAGTCGGCCACCGGGTCGCGACCGTTCTTGTCGTAACCCTTGAACACCGTATCCGTGTCGGCAACTGCCAGCACATCCGCGATGTCGTCAATGATGACACGCAGGCGTTCGGGAGTGTCGCCAATGGAGATGTACTTGAACAACTTGCGCAGGATGCCGATGGTCGCCGGGATGCCATTGAGCGCAGTCTCGCGGGTAAAGGTGCCGGTCACGCGCATGCGCGCCGCGAACAGGCCATAGGTGATGGTCTGCGCGTAGAGGTCGGCAAAGGTGTCACTGGTCAGGTCGGACATCAGGACTTGCTTAAACTCGCGCATCAGGCTTACCAGATCACTGCTGGAATTCTGCTGCTCATCCTCAACCAGCTGGTCAAGCACCTGACGCTGCAGGAAACGCGTGCGGTCAGCCAGCGCGACGGCCAGCGTCTGCGCTGTATACTCCTTGGGCAACTGGAAGTCGAAGAAGCGTTCAACTAAGTCGCGGAACTGATCCTCGTGCTGAAACGGCACCTTGATGCCCGCTTGCAGCGCCTGCAGAGATCCGATCGTCACGGGCTGGCCCATTGGCTGTCCGAAGCGGTAGAGCCGGAACTCCAGGAAGTTGGTGAGGATGACGTTGGGGAAGGCGGCGCGGTAGCGCTTGAGCTGCTCGCTGACTTCGACGTGGTCCAGGTTGGTGACGCCCGGCTCCTTGGCCTCGATGTAGCCGGTGACATGCTGCTGGCCGCTCCAGACACGCATGTCCGGGTTGCCAGCCTCGGTCTGACGAGGGAGGACAGTCAGCGTCGCGTGTGCGCTGCTGAGCTGCGACCCCAGCTCCTCCCAGAGTTGCTTGAGCACATCATAGTACGACTCCTCGCGCGCGTCGCCGCGGTGATACTGCTGCGCGACCGCCCCCAGATACCTTTCCACCGATGCCCTGAACGTCATGTCCCCTCCCTGGGTCCACCGAACGTTTCTATGTCAAGCATTGTAGCGCAAAATGAGACAAACTGGACTCCCGCCTGCGCCGAAAGCACCCCTCACCTTGAACAGAAAGGCTCGGGGGGGAGTGACGGATTAGTCGCCTGCATGGGAGCGACACGTTGACCACGTCTTGTTGTTCCTGCGGAGGCATGAACCACACTGACAAATCCAACGCCAAACGCGAACTTGATGCGATACTGGGGTTCCTAACTTCTCAGCAGCCTCGGGTTTGCAGTCAGAATGGGAGCTGGGCAACGGGCAAAATCCGCGTCGTCGGTTAGGATGGTCAACCCTTCACGTGCGCACAGTATGCCAATGACCTGATCGTTGAAATCATACTGCCCAGACTCAAAATCGCGAAGCAGGTCGGGGACCTGCATCTCCTCAAATCCATTCGCGATCGTCTTCGTCGCCCCCAGGATGCGCCGCACAATGTCCGTTGCGCCCTTCGCTGCCAACGGGAAGTCCGTGCTTCGCCTGAAGTCCTTGAAGTTCGTGTATGTCTTGCCGACACGTGGTACTTTCATGTCAATACGGATGTAGCGATTGATGACCTCAGATATGACTAGGACATCCGTGTAGAGGCAGCTATGGGCCGCGAGCATCTTCTGCATGGCACCGGAGTACAGCTTGACCACTTGGCTGTCGGGAGCTGACTGACCATACACGTGCATCCATACGTTCGCGTCAACGAATATCCTGTCCGTCACAGCGAAGTCATAGTCCTCAACAGAGCGCACGTTATTGCTCATCGTCTTCACCCAACACTTCTTGATGGGCCCGACGAAGCCAATCCGGATCCTTGAAGTAGGACTTGGCTGTCTCGACAACGCGCTTGAGAAGATCTGCATCCTCCTGAGACATATCCGTCACACTCAGACTGTCTCGAATCGCCTTTTCCGAAAACTCCCTATAGAGTTGCCCCACTGCCGAATTCAGAAATGCCGATGTGAGAATGGAGACGTTCTCAAACGACAAATCGACCTTTCGCCCTTCTTTCAACGCAGTCCGAACCAGGGCATAGACTCTTTCTCCATCCTCTGAAGCTACACACAACGGGCTTCCAACCACTTCATAAGGACGTATCACGACTTTTTCGGACATTTCTCCCTCCATTTCCCTTCTAGAAGATGTCGCCAAGGTTAGACTCAGACGACAGACGATATGACTTTGTGTCAGCGGTATTCAACTCGATGTTCACCACAGTCCCTGGAAAAGGCAAATCAAACAGAGATGAGCGAACAGACCCTTCCTCTAGCTCCCAATACCCTCGGTCAGAGACAATCTGGATACGCCCTCCGTTCTTCGTAGTGAAATCGGCGAGTAGCTTCAGGCCCAGGCCACCTGGAATGGGGCCCGTTCTTGTGGTGTTGGTGCCAGTAAAAGCCCATCGGATTGCCTCGTCTGCAGCCAATTCAAGTTGCTTCTTCCGTCTCAGGCTCTCACGTATTCCCATGCCCAGATCACCAATTGAGAAGTCGAGTCGATGCACATTTGGGTAGTACTGCCCACAACTATAGATACCGAGCGTCGTCCCAGAATGGATGACAGCATTGTTAAACATCTCATAGACGCTCTCAAGAAACTTCTTGTGAAGCCCTGCCGACATCTTGGGCATGCCTCTTCCCTGCAAATACTTCGAGATGTAGGAGACAAAATACCGACCATCAGTAGGCTCAAACCGCCGGTACGGGATCGTGGTCACGTTAGAATCCGTCAGTGGCAGTCTGCCATAATTGAGGAGAAACTCATTCTTGCGAAGGATATTTTCGAGACGATGGGAAGCACCAAGAATTCGAACATTATTGAGCTGGTGTGAGGCACGATACAGAAGAGCGCCTAACGGCGCAGCCATGTTGGCGTCAAACCAAGTACATCCGGACATATCAATGTCAACCTTGTCAAAAGAAACCAGTTCAAGGCTCTTGGCCAACCGCGTCAGTTGGTCGAATCCGGAACAGTCGCTTCTGGTTTTGCCGAGCGGAAAGACCACAAGACCTCCCTGAACCTCACGAGAATCCTCGTTCTGGCAATTGGCTTTTCTCCTGTCTATTCTACCTGACTTGACCCCACATTCAACTCCGAGACGCGTGTCATTATTATCGGATCGGACGACTTTTCAATAATAGTAGACAGTGCTGTTATCGCCAGCGATAATATGGAGCATGAATCGGTGCCTTATTATTGGAAAAGGGCACTCTTCGATAATAACGAAGGACGGCCTCTTAAACACGAGCCCACAGTGATCTCCGCCACTATCCATTAGAATTATTCTACTAGAATAATGCCAAAGGATGGCGACGTGCTACAAACAAGATGGGCTCCCGCCTTCGCGGGAGTGACGGATTGGCAACCTC
>NZ_QXIU01000256.1:2003-3927 GCF_003570935.1 Candidatus Cryosericum odellii | reverse complement strand
ACCAACAACTATCGCTCGTTCCCCAGCCGAAAACAGCGCTTTGCTCGAAGACTGGTCGAACGAGGCTATGACGTTCTCTACGTTGAAGCGCCGGTAACCTGGCTAGCGCTCGCCCGTCCGAAGCAGCGGTGGAAGTTGAATGCCTGGCGGTCCGGTACGCACGAGCAAGGAGAACACATGTGGACCGCGTCGCCCACGCCGTGGCTTCCGTTCTTCAAGAAGTATGAACGTATGGCAGACCACGACTCACTCACCTACTACCGCTACTTGCAGAGTCTTGCTGGTGGCTGGACGGCTGAACCCGGCATCGTCCTGACGTATCTGCCATTTGTCCCAAAAACTCTTCGGTTGCTTGGCGCTCCGGTCGTGTACGATTGCGTCGACGACCACAGCGCGTATCCCGGACTCCTCGACAAGGGTACTGTCGATCGCCTCGAGGCTCGGACTGCCGACATTGCGTCTGCTGTGATTGCAACCAATGAAACCATCGCTGCCAAGTTCCCGTCGCACGAAGACAAGCTGAGTCTGATCCAGAATGGCGTGGACCACGAACTGTTTGCTGCGCCCGCCATGGCGTGGCTCGACACATTGATCGCCCTGCCGAGGCAACGCAAATTCCTGTATGTCGGAGCAATGCGCGAATGGTTCGATGTGCAAGCGCTTGGCGCCATTGCTGCTGCGTATCCAGACTGCGTGATCGACTGCTTCGGCGAGGCCTTGCCGCTCGTTCGTAGTGAACTGGCCATCCATACCAACATCGTCTTCAAGGGAACGCTTTCCCAAGCTGCGATCGCGCAGGAAGCCCCCCACTACGACGTCGCGCTCATCCCCTTCCGTGAATCGCCGCTGATTTTGGGCGTCGACCCACTGAAGTTCTATGAATACGTTGCAGCTGGACTGCCTGTGGTTTCGTCGACAATCCACGCCCTTGGAACATTCGGCAACGACCTCGTGCGACTTGCATCCACTCCGCAGGAGTTTATTTCCGCAGTGCAAAACACGATCGATGCGGATTCACTCGAGTTGCGCCGTTACCGCGTGCAGTCATCCCGACGTTTTGACTGGTCGTTCCGGATTGCCGAATTCGACCGCGTTCTTGACACGTTGATACCCCACCAGTCCTGAATATGGAGGAAAAGATGGAAAGAAAGCTTGCAATTGTCGGTCTTGGCTATGTCGGCCTGCCTCTTGCGCTCACCTATGCGCTCGATGCATTCCAGGTCTCCGGGGTCGATATCGACCCGCGTCGCATCGAGTCGATCAAGTCGTCTTCGCTCGGTATGCGCGAGGATTTCGACAGCGTGCCGGTCAATGATGTCCTCCGAACGTGTCTTGCAAACGGCAGCTTGAACGTCACCAGCAGGTTCGACGAACTCCCAAAGGACGTGGCGACCTTCATTATTACGGTTGGCATCCCTATCGACCATGCATGGACTCTGGACATGAGCATGCTCACAAGCGCCTGTGCGGAGCTCGGCAAGCTGCTCAAGAAAGGAGATCTCGTCATCTGCCGGTCCACAGTACCTGTTGGCACCACTCGTGGCCTCGTTCTGTCCACGCTGGAGCGTGCAAGCGGACTCGTGGCAGGTACCGACTTTGACCTCGCGTATTCGTCGGAGCGGATAGCTGAAGGACACGCGTATGACGAGTTCCGCAACATGCCACTGGTCGTCGGGGGCATCAACGGGAGGAGTCTCGATCGTGCGACCCAGGTGCTCGGAGCCGTCAACCGGGAACCCATCTTCAAAGCGTCCTCCATCGAACTTGTTGAGGCGGCGAAGATGTTCGAGAATGCTCAGCGGGACGTCAACATCGCAATCGCCGACCAGATGGCACGTTTCGCGAATTACTTCGGCATCCCCACGTGGGAACTGATCGAAGCCTGCAACACGCACTCCAGGGTCAAGATCCTCATGCCTGGGAT
>NZ_QXIU01000256.1:0-1978 GCF_003570935.1 Candidatus Cryosericum odellii | reverse complement strand
GCCGAGCGCATGTCCAGGAGGATGGGCGGACTCGAGGGCAAGCATGTGCTGTTTATCGGCATCGCGATGAAGGACTACTCGGACGACGTCACGGTGAGCCCGGCCGTCGACCTTGCCAGGGCACTTGCCAAGGCGGGAGCCGACGTGCACGTTCTCGACAGCGTCGCTGAGGCGCCCAGGGAATTCGGACGCGAGATGGACATTGATACGGGCTGTTTATGGGCAGACGCAGTCGTGTTGCCTATCCGACAAGGCAATGTGGACTATGAACGCGTCAAGAAGCTCGTCATAGCAGCGGCCGGCCGCGTGATTCTGTTTGACTTCAGGGGCGTGTTCGAACATGACGCCGACGTCCTGCAGCAACTCTGGTACGTTCGTCTGTAGAAGGCGGATGCGTCCGCACGACAATGACTGAACGAGTCTACGTCGCCGGTATTCCGGTCGACAACCTGGACATGGACGAGACTCTCGCCACTATCGAGGCCTTTGTGGCGTCTCGGATCCCTCATATGGGTGTGGCCATCAACCCGGAGAAGGTTATCAAGGCCAGACAGGACAAAACCCTTCAGAAGATCCTGCGCAGAAGCGATCTGAATTTCTGCGATGGAATTGGAATCATCTGGGCTACGCGAGTGTTTTATCGCGTGCACATCAAGTCGCGAGTGACCGGTGTCGACCTGTTCTTGCGGCTGCTTGAACGGGCAGATGCTCGTGGATGGCGTCTTTTCCTTCTTGGATCGCGCCCTGAAATCCTCTCCGGAGTTGTGGCAATCGTGAAGGAGAGATACCCCGGGCTCGTCGTGGCGGGTTCACACGACGGATACTTCACCGCTGCAGACGAACCCGGGCTCGTCGCAGAGATCGCTGTCGCCAAGCCAGACATCATGTTTGTCGGCATGGGCAGTCCCAAGCAGGAGAAATTCCTTGCCGGCAACCTCTCGGCGATGGGCGTCCCGTTTGCCATGGGCGTGGGAGGGAGCTACAACGTCCTCTCGGGCGAGTTCAAACGTGCACCTGCCCGCGTCCAGAAACTCGGACTTGAGTGGTTGTACCGGTTCGTGCTTGATCCCAAGCGGCTGCCCCGCATTCTTTCACTTCCACGGTTCGTCGGTATTGTGCTGCGGTCATCTCGGAAACATGTCGACAACATCGACTTCTTTGGCATTTCCATCAGCAACAGGGATATTGACGAGCTTCTCGAGATAGCCGACGGTTTCGTGAAAAGCGGGGTGCCCCATCTCGTCGTTACACTGAATGGCGAGATGGCCGCTCGTGCGTTCAAGGACGCCGAATTCCTCGAGATTGTCCAACAGGCGGATCTGGTCGTTGCTGATGGCGTTGGCATCGTGTGGGGAGCGCGCATGCTGGGACCGCGCATCGAGAACCGCATTCCCGGTATCGAGTTCTCCGGCTCTCTGCTGGCACTTGCCGAACGGAAGGGATACCGTGTCTACTTCCTCGGTGCAAAGCCGGACATTGTCGAGCGGGCTGCCTCCAATGTCATGACTCGGTATCCTGGTCTTCATGTCGCCGGCTTTCACTCCGGCTACTTTGACGCGGCGGAAGAAGCGCTCATGATCCAGGAAATCCGGGCGGCACACGTCGACATTCTCCTCGTCGGTATGGGTGGAGGAATCCAGGAGAAGTGGATCTGGCACCACCGCGACATGGGTATCCCTATTGCAATCGGCGTGGGCGGCACATTTGATGTCTGGAGCGGACTTGTTCGCCGAGCGCCTCGATTCGTTCAGAAGACCGGCACGGAGTGGTTGTATAGACTGGTCGTCCAACCAAGCCGCGTACGGCGCGTAGGGAGTATCTTCTACTTCATGTTCCGCGTGCTTGCGCATCGTCGGACAGCATCCAGGAGCTAGATGACCCGAATCCTTGTCCTGGGCTACTATGGTTTTGGTAATTTTGGCGACGAGCTCATTCTGTCGGCTGTACAGGATGAATTGACGAGTATCGAGTGCGAGGC
>NZ_QXIU01000255.1 GCF_003570935.1 Candidatus Cryosericum odellii | reverse complement strand
ATGATGGCCGCGGGTATCGTCGCACTGATTTCGGCCGCTGCATACATGGTCGCCATGAAGAGCTACATGGGCAGCCTCATCGGGGGCACCGGCGGGACGTCTGCAGCAGTCGGCCAGGCAATCCAGAAGCTTGGCCTGGTTCTCGACCTCCGCGGTTACGTTCTTCTCGGTCTGAGCGTGTTCATGGGGATCATGGTAGCTCTCTCCATCGCTGTCATCCTGGGGGCGTTCGCCGAAGACCTCAAGAGCGTGCAATTCGCCATTATGCCGCTCATAATGATTGTCCTGCTGCCCTACCTCATTACCATGTTCATCGACATCAACACGGCATCTCCCGTCCTGAAATGGCTTATCTATGCAATCCCGTTTTCGCACCCATTCCTGGCCGCCCAGTTCATCTTCGCCCATAATTTCACGATGGTCGTCGCAGGCATTATCTACCAGTTCGCGCTGTTCCTGGTTCTGGCCACGGTCGCAGCTCGGATCTTCTCGACGGACCGCATCCTGACCATGAAGCTCAACACGGCGCGTCGTGGATTGCGCGCTGGCGGCTGGACGCTGCAGCGCGAAGGCATCAGCTGGCGCATTCGTCGAAAGTAGTATCAGGTCCCGCTCTGTGAAAACCCCCGGCCTCAGGGCCGGGGGTTTGTCGTGCCAGTTGAAGTAAGAGACGGTCTCTCAGACTTGCTGCTTCTGTACCAGCGTGATGAATTGTTCAATGTCGGCCGCAATCCTCTCGCGGTCATAGTCGATTGTGGCGCAGTGGTAGGAATGCTCCAGGGTGATGACGCTCTTGATGCGGCTGTTGACATGGTCCAGAATATATTCCGCGTTACGCGGCGGGACGACATGGTCCTGCATCGAGCGGAAAGAAAGGAGTGGCTGCGTAACCATGCCGAGGTCTCCACGCACTCCCTGCATGAGGCGTTCGAACTGATAGATGGCTTCCAGCGAGTTGAAGCCAAGATCGGGGAGCATGGCGTCCTGATCAGCGACGTCGGGAGGCCCCTTGGGCTGGTTCTTTCGGAAGTGTCGCAATATCGGGACCAGTCTCATCTTGGGGTCGTCCAGATAGACGGGCGCGTTGATGGTAATAAGCCCTGCGATCTCGGGATGGTGTTCTCCCAGGTACAGGGTGAGCGTTCCACCCATCGACAATCCAGCCACGAATACCGTCTTGCCCATCGCGCGTGCTTCATCGAGCCCCACGAGGGCGTCATTCTGCCAGGACTCCGACGTCGCAAACTCCAGTTCTTTCCACGTTTTGCCATGGCCTGTGAGAAGCGGAGCAACGACGGAAATGCTGCGTGCAGACAGATACTCCGCGAGGAACCAAAGGTCGCGAGCTGGTGCCCCGGTCAGGCCGTGCAGCAGAAGGCAGGCTGTGTCTGAGCCTGCCTGGCGGCGGATCGGGGCCGCCGAGGCCTTGTCAAACGGCAGGGCCATTGGCAGAGAGGGTCTGGTCGGATGAGATCGCTGGCTTGTCTTCAGAGCGTATGAAGAGCATGCAGACTGCCGAGAGCACGAAGAAGATAGCCGCATATGGGAACATGACTGACATCGTCCCGCCTGCGAGGTCGGCGATGCGCCCGACAAGTGGAGGACTGATAATATCTGCTGCCTGCGAGAAGAAATAATAAACGCCGGTAAGTGCTCCGACCATCTCCAGGGAACCCATGTCGAGTACCATTGGCAGCGAATTGATGTTGACCAGTGCCCAGGACAAGCCTCCCATGATGAATACCGCCAATACTCCTATGCCGACAATGTTAAGTGCGAGCAGGAGTACCATAAGGATGACACCTGTCAGGCCTATAACGATTGTACTCCTGCGCCCCAGAGCCTTGCCAATGAATCCAGCCGGGATTGCCAGCACCATAAAGGCAAGCGACATGACGCCGAAATTGAACTTCGCGCTGGCCTCAGATGTCTGGCGCACGCTATCCAGCTGTGCAAGGCTTACCGCGTCGGTGGGCGTGGCCGTGCCAAGCCTGGCTATCAGTGCTTTCACTGCAGGACCTTCGTAGTGCATATAGGTTGGGTAATAAGTTTCAATGGCGTTATATGCGATGAACCAGAAGAAAATGGCTAGACAGATGAGCAGCAGACTGCGATATTTCGGCGTCCACATTTTGTGAAGCAGGGAGAAGTCAGCATGCTCCGACTGTGGAGCCTTGCGGTCAAGCGAGTCACGCGTCTCATGGATCGACAGAAACATGATAACTGCAGCTACCAGAACTGATGCTCCTGCAATCGCAAAACCCAGCGGCCTATTGGTCGTCGAGATCTTGCCGATAACGAAGTACACCAGCAGGGAGCCGAATCCTCCCATGAAATTGATGACGCCGTTGGCTGGTGAGCGCTCTTCCGATGGAACGAGATCCGGCATCAGGGCGATGATGGGTGAACGTGAAATCCCCAAGGAGATGTTCATGAAGAACAGAACAAGAATGAACACAACAAGAGATGTTGTGCTTGAGCCAAACCAGAGTGGAATCCAGGGAACCAGCGCAAACAGAACAGCTCCGACGGGCAATGTTGAAATGATAAACGGCATACGACGTCCAATACGTGTCCATACATGGTCTGACCAGAAACCTACGAGTGGAATGAGTGTTATCGCCAGAATGTTGTCGACATTCATCACCCATCCTGACGCTGTATAGGATAAATTGTAGAAACTCTTCAACATGATAGGAATATCTGAGTTGTAGAGCGACCAGAGGATCGAGATACCGAAGAACCCGAATCCAAGCAGGAAGATCTTGAAATAAGATACCTTTCTTTTCACGCCTGTTCCCCCTTGTCATGGCATACCCCGGAACTCCGGGGTATTATGCCAAGCTCATTCTATGCGTACCGGTCGATTTGCAATGCTCAGGGAGCGAGCCTAGTCCAGATCCTCGACCTTGATGAGATTGGTACTGCCGGCGACTCCTGCATGCGAGCCTGCCGTAATGATGATCTTGTCGCCTCGTCGTGCCAGATGAGACATGCGCGCCATTGCGACTGCGGTGCGAAGGATGTCGTCGACACTCTCGAACTGCTGGACGACCATCGGGATGATGCCGAAG
>NZ_QXIU01000254.1 GCF_003570935.1 Candidatus Cryosericum odellii | reverse complement strand
CGAACTGACAGCACATATGTTCAAGGCCATGGCTCACCCGTTGCGCGTGTTCTTGCTCACTCGGCTTGCCACCAGACCTTGGTGCGTCTGTGAACTGGCTGCCGAGGCAGAGGTCGAGAAGTCCGTAGCGTCCAAGCACCTCTCCCTCCTCAAGGAAGCAGGCCTCGTAGACGCCATGAGGATCGGCACGCAAATCCGCTACTCGCTTACGGTCCCATGCATTCTCGACTTGGCTTCGTGTGCAGAGCGGTGTGTCCTGACAAACAGGAAGAAGTCCCTGGGCATCGACCCCGGCCGGGACGAACCGCACGACGCCGATGACGGAAGTGGAGTGCCTGTCACCGGAAGACCGCTATGATACGCAGTTGTGAAATGAGGTCGGCTATAACCCCTCCGGCAGATCGACCAAGGAGAAGTTGGCGGACCTCCGCCTGTACCACGAGCGGCAGTTCAGGAAGCTGCAAGACGCCGTGTAGACGCGTCGCGGCTGGGGTGCCGACTACGTTCCCACGCTTGAGACTGCCAAAGCCGATGACATCGACTTCACCGAGGTCGTCGGGTTGATCGAGGAACACGCACGCTAGAACCAGACACAGCTGCACCAGGAAGAAACAGACCCCGGCCTCGACGAGGCCGGGGTCTGTACTGGTCGTTCCTGCTCAGTGGTCTAGAAGATCCAGTTAAAGAGATATCCCACGATGATGATACTGAATCCGACAATACCCGCGAAGGTTGCCAGGAGTTTCAGTTTCATCACCTGCAGGACGGCCCGCACCCCGATCCTCCGCCCCAGTCCATGGATCCGCCGATACCGCTGCCTCCACTCTGTGCGTGGACAGTCTCTGCAAGCCTACACTCGGCTCCACAGGTTGGACATACTGCGGTCCACCGTATGCAGGGTCCGTACGTGCGGTCGATCCACTCAGTCCTGGTACCCTCCGTCTCAAATTTTGTGCGGCATGCGTCGCAGTAGAATACGTTCATGTCTCCTCCTCGATTCGCGCTCCGGAACACATCCGGACACGTTGGATGACGGACCAGTAACCTTGGTGTCCAGTCTCCCAATCCTCACAGCGTCGACGCATTGCCAGACGCTTCCTCCGCCAGACTGGTTGACCATCTGCTGTGTTCTTGACTGCTTGACAAAGTAGATTCCCCAAGCTGATCGAGCCCCTCGACGAACACTCTGGATGACAACATAGGACTCACGAACAACGCAGGCTGCCCATCTCCATCAGATCCGATACAGCTTACGTTGTCGTTGCTGTGTCAGTGCGTCAGCGTCGAGTCTCGACTCCAGTCTTCTTGCCGGTCAGTTCCTTGATCTTAAGGTAGAATGTATCATTTGAGATGCCACCATAGAACGACCACTTGCTGTTCAACGCTGTCAGTGGCAGAGTGTACCCGCTTTCGGCCAGATGACGTACCTCATTGACCTGAGAGTCGCTGTCCTTCATGACATCTATGAACCTCAGCGAGCATTGATCTACTATATCGCTCGCACCGAGGGACGTCCTCAGACTCTCGAACATCTCGCCCATTGTCGGCGTTGGCGCAGCGTTGGGGCCACACCCACCCCCGCCACAGCCGCACGACGAGGCTGCAGGAGCCTCGTCCCAGATTCCGTAGACATCAATCTGAACAACATTCTCTGCCATTATGCAACTCCCTCAAATACGATTTTGTCCAGCATGTCCAACTTGTCGATACCACGAATGTCGCTGTCCATCATTGGAACCCGTAGCAATGCAGCTTCTGCAAAGCGTCGCTTTATCTCTTCCAGGTATCCCAACTGAAGCTGTCTCCGCTTCTGGAAGAAGGGTGTCGTCGCCTGTTCCTCCGCAATCAGCAGGTTCGCCACGACAAGCTGCGTTGCCACACCGATGCCCGCCAGTTCCTCCGATGCGCGGGATGCCTCAAGAATTGGGGTGCTCTCGGGATACATGACGAAACTGAACGTCGTCAGATCGGGATCCCGCATCGTCGTGACTGCCCGGTCAAACCGGTCCTTCTGTTGGCGGTCTCCAGCAGACAATGTCTCAGTGCCGCCAGTGGCCTTGAGCTTGATCTGTTCACTCCAATCCATAGGCAGCTCGAGCAATCTCAGCGTGTGACCCGTCGGCGCCGTATCGAAGACGATAACATCGAACCCTGGAGTACTCGAAAGGTCAATGAAGCGCTGGAACGAAGCCATCTCCTCAGTGCAGGGGGAGGCCAGTTCTTCGGTCATCGTCCGAATTGTGTCCTCATCGAACTTGGCTCGCGCATCGTCGAGAATACCCTTCTTGTAGTCCTCTGTTGCCTGCTTCTGGTCGATCTTGGCGGCAAACAACCCCGGGACGCCGTCGATGACTTCTACCTGATCCGTCACTTTTTTCCCAAGCACGCTGCCAGTATGTGCCGCAGGATCCGTAGTGAGGAGCAGAGTTCGGTACCCGCGTCTGGCAGCATGCACCGCGGCCAGACATGCCATGGTCGTCTTGCCCACGCCACCCTTGCCCGCGAAGAATACCTGCCTGGCACCCTTTGCACTTGGACGCAACAAACTCTCGATGTCAGCCATTGCTCGCCCCCCTCTGAAACAACATTGGAGCGACTTTACGGAACATCTCCACTCCCTTGATCTCACTGTCGAGCAACTCCATCGTCTGTACCGGTATCCCCGCATACGATTGCTTGGCGCGCTCCAGGTATGTCAGCTGCATGTCGCGTCGTTTCCGGAAGAACGGATTCACNNAGCCCGTTCACGATGATTCTCGACGTCGTCACGCCTATTGCTGCCAGCTCAGTGACCGAACGTGACGTCTCCTCAAGAGATGTCTGTTCTGCCTGCATGACGAAGATGAACTGCGTTCGGCTTGTGTCACGAAGTCGCGCCACAGCATCGTCGTACTTCTTCTTGCTGTCCTGAATCAGGGCGACGGGTCCCATGCATGTCTGACCACTGCCCTCCGCACTATCTTTGATGTGCTTGCTCCACTCGACCGGAAGCTCCAGAAGTCGCAACGTATGGCCAGTTGGCGCCGTATCAAAGATGATGACATCCCAATTGTCGTCCTCCANNGTCGAATGAAGCCATTTCTTCTGTACACGGACCGCTCAACTGCTCTTCGACAACCTTCAACATTTCGTCGTCAAAGAGACCCCGCATGGGGGCCAATGACCGCTCCTTGTACTCACGGGTGGCTTCGTCCGGGTCGATTTCCATGGCCCACAGATTGGGAACACCGGTAATGGGCGTTACGTGGTGGCCTATGGGCTGCTCGAATACGTCGGCCAGGTTCGATGCCGGGTCTGTTGTGACGATGAGGGTCTTCTTGCCGTTGTCTGCATGGTAGACCGCCGCCGTGCATGCCATAGACGTCTTGCCGACACCGCCCTTGCCTGAGAAGAAGACGTACTCAGGATTCATGCTATTCCTCCAGTCAGTGCAATTTTCATCTCATCGTACGATGGGTAGCTCATAGTCTTGAGAACCTTGCCGTCGACAGTAGTCACCGGAAGGATCTTTTTGCCATTGCCCGTTACTAGCTTATAGACGTCTGCATTGTCGCGAAACTTGAATGGCTGCTGATTGATCGCATAGCGTTCAACGATCATGCCAGGCTCCTCCCCTTGAAGACGTTTGAGATCTTCATTGAGCTGAACAAGATGTTCATCTACAGACGGTCCACACAGCCCCGTCGTGCAACACATAGGTGG
>NZ_QXIU01000253.1 GCF_003570935.1 Candidatus Cryosericum odellii | reverse complement strand
GCGGATGGAAAGGACTCCAGGGTCACAACACCACGGGGCACTGGACCATTGAGCTCATCGGGGACCGATATTGGTTTGTAACCCCGGAGAACAATGTACTGTGGGTTCTCGGAGATCAGCACTGCACTCCCGGACCTGTCTGGCAAGACTGCCCCGCTCTTGGCTATGCCCCAACTTGGCTCGTGAACGAAGCGAAGTATTCCTCTACGGATGCTTGGGCGAACAAGCAGCTTGAACGCTCACAGGATTGGGGGTTCAACAGCACGCTGATCATGGAGAATGCTCCGAAAATAGCTGGTATGTCGAGGTTTTTGCTGTTGGATATGAACTGGTTGACAGGAGCATACGGAGTACCACGGGCAGCCACGTTCTTTGTCGATGTGTTCGATGCTCGCTACGCTGTCGCATGTGTCAATAAAGTTGAAAAAGAGGTAGGACCCCTGGCCGATGACCCGTGGACAATTGGTGTGTACTTGGGGAACGAACAGGAATGGAATGGCGACAGTAACGACCCGATCGGATTGCCCAACGTATTCATAGGGTTGCCTTCCACTACAGCTGGAAAACAGTATTGGGTCAACACATTTCTCAAGACGCGCTATCCAACAGTCGATAACTTGAACAATGTTTATGGGACCCAGTTCCATTCCTGGGATGACGTGCTTCAGTGCACAAGTATTGCCGACAACTCAACGTACCCCCAGATCCACAAGGACAAGGTCGATTTTTCCAAAGATATTGCGGATGCCTATTACAAACCACTCGCCGCAGCCGTACGCAAAGTAGCTCCACGCTTGCTCGTACTCTCGGAACGGTTCCTGCCCCAGGACTTCACGCAATACCTGGACTACAACGAGCAGATATGGAAGGCTGCGGGCCAGTACTGTGACGTATTCTGCGCCAACAGCTACTTAGACTACGTCGCGCTTGAGAAGACGGATCATATCATCTCGGATATGGCGAAAGCATCTGGCAAGCCAATCCTCATCACCGAGCATTCATACATTGCAAACGATACGAGCCTTCCGACGTATGACAACTCCTGGCTTGGGGGAAACAGGGTCGCCACTCAGTCGGATAGAGCACATGCCTACGTTGACTATCTCAATGGACTCCTGTCGATGAAAGTGCAGGGATCCTCTGGACAATCGGTCAACCCATTCCTGGGAATCGTATGGCACAAATGGTACGATGACCCGGCGCTGGGAACAGGGTCAGCAAATGGTGAGCACTACAATTTCGGTCTCCTGGACGGAATGGATGAAGCTTACACTCCCCTGACCGATGTCATGAAGACCGCCAACAGCCAAGTCTATAATGCGATCACTCATTCAACGCCAATCACCGTATTGCCAGCACCCGGACCTCTTGCTCCGGTAAATGGCTATACGGTTGGAAATGGGGCAACATTCTCCTGGGAATCCGTTCAAGGTGCTTCTTCCTACACACTCCTGATCTCTCCGGAGAAGACCTTCCCTGATGGACAGACAATCCGCATCGATAGCATCCAAGGAACAAGCTACACGTTTACGTCGCCTCTTGCCCAGGGGCACTGGTGGTGGACCGTCCGAGCGAACGAACAGGGCACTGGATACGGGGGTTACTACGCTCAGGCAAGTGAATTCATAATCAAGAACTTAGCGGGACAGCTTGATGCGGGACTCAGTCTCGAACAGTTGAACCGCGTCAGCTTCGAAGACACCCGCAATGTCGGTGGGTCTGCCTCGTCATATGCATTCCTTGATACAACAGTGAAAAATCAGGGAGACTCTTCTGTTCGATGTGTGTTCACCGAATGGGCTTGGAGCAAGACTGGGAGCACTGGACGCAATGATGCGAGCGTGCTTCTTGACTGTACAGGAGCAGCAGCACCTTGGAAAGGGCTGGCTCTTACTGTCTGTCCAACGAACTTCTGCGATACGACGGGCAAATTCATCCCGTCGGGCGGACACCTGACAGCAAGTCCCGAGGACTGTTATACAAACGGGGAAATTGTCCCGTCCAGCAAGTACCTGCGGCTGCGCGTATGGGACCAAAACGGCAAGTTGTTCCTGGACCGGCCACTTGACCCTCAAGGAACGTTGCCAACCGGAAAGTGGAGTACGATCACTATACCATTTGGAATGTATGGGTCACAGAATGTCTCGGCGATTGCCCTCACTCTCGTCACCGGTCAGGACAAAATCGCGTGCGATCAGCGGTTGACCATCAATGTCGACAGCATCGTGCCACTTACGAATCAGAACATCATGATTCTTCAGGTGGGCAAAGCCATGTTCACCGTCAACGGTGCCTCGAAGACTCTTGATTCTCCTCCCGTCATCAAAAACGGCAGGACCCTTGTCCCAATCCGTGCAATCATCGAAGCCCTCGTGGGAACCGTTGCCTGGGATGCAACCACGAAGAAAGCAACAGTGACGCTTGGGAAGAAGACCATCGCTCTCTGGATCGGGAAGAGTCTCGCGAGCGTCAATGGCGTATCGATGCCGATCGATGCAACAGATGCCAGTGTCGTCCCTGAAATCATCAACAGCAGGACCATGCTTCCGTTGAGATTTGTGACTGAGAATCTTGGCGCAACGGTTGTCTGGGATCAGAATACACAGACGA
>NZ_QXIU01000252.1 GCF_003570935.1 Candidatus Cryosericum odellii | reverse complement strand
CGTCCGGACAACACCTGCTTGCGCGCAGTAGCTTCTGACGTCTGACCGATGACTTTTGGCACGAGCGCTTCATTGGAACCTTCGGCGAATTGCTTGATTTCTACAGCCAGTACCTCTGCCGGATCCATCTGCTCATTGAGAAATTCGACGATGCGTTTGAGTTCCTCAGGAATCTGATCGGCAACAAACAGCATCCGGACGTTGCCATTCCGAAGGTTCTCCTTGACGGTTCCCCAGAATTTCTCTGGCTCCTGTGAACCTGCCAGAAAAGCGCCGAGCTCCTCCGTGCTGTCACGCTTGCGTGCGACGCACGTATGTTCAAATTGCTCCATGATGTGCTCGATCGGCCAGTAACGAACTCCGTTGGCAGCATAGTCCAGCATCTGCCCGACGACCTCCCTCCGGATGCGCGTGTCAGTCGCCCTCTTCACCTCGACCAGCGTTGGCACGCCATCCTGGTCGATGAAGAGATGATCAAGGTGCCATCGGCCGGCTCCTGATTCGTCACCGGGAATGCTGATCTCGCGTTCAACGAGCAGCCACCGACGCGGATAGGTCTCGTCCATTTGGTCACCACCCAGCAACTCAGGATAGTTGGCCAGTAGTGCTTGCAGGCGGTCCTCCGAATCGTACGCCCGTTCCTCCATAGATGTCAACTTCTCCCCTTCGTGCAACAGGAAAATGTGATGTTTCATGCGTCCTCGTCGGGAACCAGCATCCAAATGCGCTTCAACGGCAAGTCTGCCCTGATATCGGCAGGGAGCTCCTCATAGTGCTCGAAGACCTTCTCGATGACCTCCTCTGCGCCCCATAGACGTACCCTGAAGAAGCTGTTCTTCTTGTGCTGCTGCTCGACACCCTTCGTATATCCTCCCCAGGAGACGAATAGTCCTTCGTGGACGTTGAATCCGGACATGACTCCAAGGAGTTGTGAGACGGTAGGAGCGTCCACAGGCGAGTCCTGTGATTTGACCTGAACGCAGATCCTTGGTTCATCGAACCCGAAGGCACCTCGACCGGCAAGGATGTCGACACCACCATCGGCTCCAGGTGGCGAGGTGAACGTTGTATAGCCCTCTGCAATCAGAATGGCCTCAACAAGACGGGCGAACCCATGCCCCTTCATCTTGGCGTTGATGCGCGCTCGAATGTCCTCCATTGCGACTTCCTCGAGATCAGGCATGGCCTCCGGCGGCCCATCGCCAGCATCAGGCTTGCCAAGTGGAGTATATCCGGGTCCTGGATCTCTCCCCTTCTCGGCGATGACCTGCAGCCGATGTTGGGCATCGTTCCGAGTGGGTTTGAATACCGTCAGTACGGATCCAAGCGAATAGAGAAGGTCCTGCTGAATGGCAGCCCGGGAGATGTCTGTTTTGAGCCACTTCACCTGGTGCACGTGACGGACCATGTCTCCTAAATCGGTGCGGTATTCATAGTCACCTATGACTGTTCCGGCAGCGATAGCATGGGTTGACTTGAGAGGCAAGAGGATAAGGTCACCCTTCTTGATGAGGCGTACGAATGACCAGATTTGTCCACGGTTGACCGCCTGCGAGCCAGGTGAATTCTGAGGATACACCTCAGCGTACATATGCTCCAACTTGGCCCGCGCTGAATCCTCATCGCTGTCCCGAGCGACCGGAGACAGGTCCGGAAGTTCGAGCCAACGGATCTCCGAGACGCCATTGTCAAGCGCAATACCTTCCTGCTCTCCGTATTTACCTCCACGTACTACCCATACTGCCATGAGTTCCTCCTCGTGATTCCATCCACTTCTCAGGCACAACGACGTCTCGAATGTTATGCCGCAACTGCCGTCTCTCTCACTCTCTCAAGAGCTGCCAGCAGCTCACTGACCTGTGCTGCATCGAACAATCCATCGGGCCCGCGCGGGGCAATATCCGTGAAGGGAGACCCATACAACAGAGCCGTATCCAACAAACCATGCTCGGTCAGGTGCTCCACAACCATGTTCACGAACTGGATCTGGTTGGCATTGAGAGTCTTGCCTGCCAGGAAGCCGTCCATTGCCTGTTTGGCCGCCTCGCGGTCCATGCCCACCAGCGACCGAGCGAACAGCCCAAGCCCTTGAGCCTCCTTCTTGGCGCGTTCTAGATCGCCAGCAGTGCCCCCGCATTCGCCCAACAAGTGCTCCAGCTCCTTCAAGTCCGATGCTGTCAGGGCCCTGTTGCTGCGCAGTTTCCGGATTGCATCGTTGTCTTGGCGCGAACGCAGGAAGACCTCGGCTTTCGCGCGGAACTTCTCGAAGTCCTGGCCAGGTGTTAGGCCAGGCAGTAGCATGCCAGCCTCCGTACCCAGTTCATCCTCGAAGTCGGTGTAGATGAACCTCCGTCTCTGCTTCTCGATCAACCCGACGAGTGCCCTCAGATGTCGTCGTACCTGTTCAAGCATGGTCACGGTCACGTCCTGCCACCATTCGTCGGTCGCCACAGACTGGATGAGCGGCATTTGCGCCATCACCATTGGAATAGCCGTCTTCTCCTCCAGGAGTCCAGCGATCGCCTTGACCTGTTCCCTGAGCTGCTCAAACACAGGCTCTGAGCACAACAATGCCAACTGCAGTCTGAGCATGAGCAGATCAAACCGCTTTGCCTCCTCTGGCTCCGCCTCCAATTCCGAAGGCAGTCCTGCCACTTGGTGAGACAGCTCATCCACGGCTTCGTCCGAGAGAACCGTCCATGTATCAGACTTGGCATACCTCTCGACTACACGCCGTTTGGGTCTGACGACGAAGTTGTCCAGGTTCATTGTCGCCACTTCTCCATGCAGGAGTTCCACGAGTGAGGACCGCATCTCTACGTCATTCGACGGGTCACCGCCAGGGATTACGGTCTCCCTGACACCGCTGCCCGCATCACCGGCAGCCTTGTCCAATTCCCTGATCATCTCCAGCCGGGCCAGAAACAGGCGCTTGCTCAGCGAATTCGGGACCGCTCCGTCAGTCGTCTCGGGATTCTGGCTGAAGTACTCCAGGTTCTGACAGTAGTCAAACAGGTAGAAGAATGCCTTGTTCTGCCCCGGGGCAAACAGGTCTGGACAGAGCCGTGTGCCACGTCCCACCATCTGCCAGAACTTGGTCTTGGAGCGCACGAGCTTGAAGAACACCAGGTTCAAGACCTCCGGTATGTCGATGCCAGTGTCCAGCATGTCCACAGACATTGCGATGTAGGGAGCTGCGTCCTTCTTCGAAAAGTCGTCGATCAGGCTCTGGGCATATTCAGTCTTGCATGTGATCACGCGGGCAAACTCACCGTTGAAGTGAGGGTAGTTCGCATTGAACCGCTCCGCGATGAAGTCGGCATGGGCCTGATTCTTGGCGAAGATGATCGTCTTGCCCAACCGGTCACCGCCAGCCACCTTCTGCCCGCGGGTCATCAGGTGAGCAAGCACCTTGTCCACGGTGTCCTGGTTGAACAGCCAGGCGTTGACGGCTGCAGCTTCCACCTGGTCAGGAACGTCCCCGTCTTCGTTCCACTCGAGTGCATCCCACCGATCCTTCTCATCCTCGGAGAGATCGTTGTACTTGATGCCTTCGCGCTGGAACTTCAACGGCACAGATACGGCCCTGGGAGGAACGAGGAATCCGTCCTGAACAGCATCTTCCAGTGAGTACGAGTCCGTGGGTACGCCGTCCTCCAGGTCGAACAGGCCGTAGGTGTTGTGGTCTACCTCATCCTTTGGCGTAGCGGTCAATCCGACAAGCAGCGAATCAAAGTAGTCAAGAATGCTGCGGTATTTCTGGAAGACTGAGCGGTGGGCTTCGTCGATGATGACCAGATCGAAGTGCCCCACACCAAAACGCCTATGGCCGTCCTGTGTCTCATCAATCAATCCCATCATGGTTTGGTAGGTGGACACAAACACACGACCCTCGGTGTCTCTGTCTGTGACCAGATTCACCGGCTCAGCATCGGGCAGGTGGCGCTTGAACGCACCTACGGCCTGGTTCACTAGTGCAGTTCGATCGGCCAGGAACAGCACGCGCTTGACCCAGTTGCATCGCATGAGCACGTCACAGAGTGCAATCACTGTGCGCGTTTTGCCCGCACCTGTGGCCATCACTGCTAGCGCCTTGCGGTCGTGATCGCGTTCAAACGCCTCACCTATTCGTCGAACGCAGCGCGTCTCGTAGAAGCGGTTGACAATCTCCTCATTGATGTTGGCTTGACCAAGTAGCCTGCGACTGGTGCGCCGTTGAATCAGGAGTTCCAGCTCCGGCTTCTCGTAGAATCCTTGCACTCGCCGTGGCGGATAGTTGATGTCGTCCCACAACCAGTGCTCGTACCCGTTGGTATAGAAGATGACAGGCCGTTGGCCAAACTGCCTTTCGAGGCAGTCAGCATACAACTTCGCTTGCTGCTGGCCTACACGTGCATCGCGCTGCGTGCGCTTAGCTTCTACGAGCCCAAGCGGTTTGCCGTCATCACCCCACAGCACGTAGTCTACGAAACCCTTATTCTCGCTGTTGGGCATCCCAGACACTTCGAACTCACGGTCGCGCGCCTGGTCGAGCTGCCACCCAGCCTCCTTCAACAGCAAATCGATGAAGTAGTCACGGGTTTCCGCCTCAGCATAGTCGTGTGTGTCTGGACGAGTGGCAGCTGCTTTCTTGGCTTCTGCCACTTCGACGCGGAGACGCGCGAGCTCTTCGCTCAGCGCAGCCTTGTCTGCAAGCACGACTGACAGTTTCTCATCGCGCTCGCTGAGTGCTATCTCCATCGACTGCAGTTGATCCAGCGTCTGCCGAGGAACGGGCGACGTGCGTGGCAACAACTCAGAAGCGAGCATCAACCCCGAATCCGGAGGTGCCACTCGTCCATAGGTACGGGCCAGCCAGTACGACACATGGAAGAGCTCTCGCACTGCCTCGAGTGAATCTGATTCCAGAATCTGGTGATGACTGTGAACCGCTTGATTGCCAAGTCGTGTGATCACACATACCTTGGTAAAAATCGCCTCGCCAGCTACAGCCTTGAACGTTGGATCATGAATCAGAGCCCCCAGGTTGTCCTGGTACGGCAGTTGCAGGGAACTGTCATGTTTGTAGACCCATTTGACAGCAAGCTCCAGAGCACGACGCGCGTAGAAGCATGCCGTCCGAGGATCTGGATGGGCTGCTGCGGCGGCCTTGCTCGCCGCCTCATAGACCTCAGGCCACTCTGTCCGAAGGAAGCTGAAGTTGTCCGTATCAGCCACGTCGATAGACGCTGTCCGCGTTGATCTGGTCACTGAAGTACGGAGTGAACCCCGTAAGCAAGATTGACATTGCGACCAAGTCACGCATATCCAAATCACGAAGCATGCCTGCCGAGGGAGTCCCGTGTCTGAGACCAGGAAAGTCAGATGTGAAGCCATACAGGTTCTGCAGCGACAACTTCACGGCGGGGTGTGGCCACTGCCGCATCTGATCGCTTATTGCCCCCAATTCGGTTCCCTTCACGTTGTTTGTGGCTGCTCCAATAGCCTCAAGCAGCATCACCTGCTTCGATATGCAGGTAGCGATGCGACCCTTTGTCTGACCGAGTCGCAGGCCATGAACAGCCTCCTGGAAATCCTCGAGGCGCTCGGCTATGTTGCCATTGACCGATCCAAGCCGGCATGCATCGCGGAAGAGGCTCGTGAAGATACCAGGCAGTGTTGGACACAACATACACGGGGGGCATATGTCATACCGAAGACTGTACTTCTCAATGAAGTCTGTCAACAGGCCAACGTAGGCACTCGCCAAGGAGTTGCCACCATAGTCGCCCATGATAGCGTGAGCGGCCTCGAGAAACCCGATAAGCGCTGCCTCACTTGCGATGCTACTGGCTTCTACTTTCTCGAACGCATCAAGACTTCTCGATTTGTCGTTGATGATGATGTCGTTTGCCCGCTCCAGTGCTTCGGCACGCTTCTTCGGATCGTTGACCAGTTCCGACAGTGCTTGTTCCAGCACTCTTCTGCTTATGGACACATCACTGATGACCTCGTCCAATGCAGCTTCCAGCGAACCAATGTTCGGCGATAAGCCAGAAACAGTCTCCTGGAGCACCTTGTTGAGGATCTCGTCATACGTCGCTCGATCGACCTTAGCCCCAGCAAGCTGGAGTGCTCGGTCAAACATCTCCCGCCGTTGGACTGCATCATTGATCACTAGTGCTGTTGCAGCCTCAGCCACAGGCTCTTTGAGTGCACACGTCAACTCACGGTAGAGCTCACAGAAAATGTCGTCCGGAACATCCTCCCGGTCAGTCAACGGAGTCCAGATTTCCTGCCAGGTCTCGCACCAGACGTCAATGAACTGACCATCCATGGCTACAGCTCACCCCGGAAAGCCCGATTCTGGAGCGAGGCGAAGAGCGTGTCGAGCTCATCCATCGAGGCACGGTGGGTCGTCTTCAGCTTCTCGACGGCAGCGACGCGTCGGGCGAATTCGCACTGGAGCTCATGCGGCGGGATGGGCACGGTGAGCGCCCGGATATCATCGAAGTTGAGCCCTGCCTTCACGCCTTGTCGATTGCGGCCAAGCACCTGTCGCTGACCAGCGGGCGATGTCAGGTAGGCTGAAAGGAAGCGAGGAACCAGCGCCCGTGTCCGCAGAATCGATAGGTGCTGGTTGATGAATGCTGCTCCAAGTCCTTCAGGCACGACGGCCGTACGACCCAGGTCAGCTGTAATGCTCAACAGTACATCGCCCGCCTGAACTCGCGTCCGCTCCGCCTCGGCAGAATGTGGAGCATCTACGTGAGTGATGTCATCCAAGACCAACTCGTCTCGTTGAACGTTCTGTATTCTGATGAATAAGTCACCAGACTCGGCGTAGTACTCAGCCCAGCCGCGTGACCCGCTCGTCATGAAGTCCAGCAACTGTCCCAGCTGTCTCACTGGCCACCTACTGAGCACAGCAGTTGGACCACCGAACATGTCCAGGAAGATCGATTGGGTGAGCAAATCGAGTTGCACTAGGGATGCTCGGCGCTCTGCCCGCAGCGCTTCTGCTTCGTCCAACACCTCCACGATCCGACACTGCTCACGAATCGAGGGAAGAGGTATTCGCACTTGTGCCAGCGCGTTCGCCACCGCTAGGTTCTTCATAGTTGTGCCCCTGATGAAGGGAGCAAGAGAAGCTCGAAACTGAGCGCGGTGCATGAAGTGAAACACATAATGAGAACTGGCCTGTGTGGCGTCAAAGCGGAGGACTCGCACGAAGTTGGACGCACAGGTCGTCGTGATGGGCTCCGTCGCGACGTACGCTGCATAGCCGCAGTTTCGCGATACCGTAAGCACAACATCGCCGCTCATGACTCGTGCTTTCTCAGCATCGTCCTCGCGAAAACCACGCGTTGGCAAATGCTTCTACTGAATGTCTCCCGAATCAAGCACGTCCCCGTTTCGAATCACAGGAACGTCAATCTCTGAGGTGCCTGCATCCTCTCCCCAATAGCCGGCTCGCTGCAAGACAAGCAGGTCCGCGATAGGCACCGTTCTCACAGCATCTCCTCCAGTTTCGTCATACTCTGTTGTATTTCCTGTTCCAACTTCGCAAGATCAGCAAGGATCTCCTTGGGTGCGCGGTGGTCAACCTCCTGGTACACTGCCTCTTTATATCGGTTGAGGCTAAGATCGTAGCCCTGCGCGGCAATTTCGTCTTTCGGAACGCAGAAGCTCTGCGCGCNNACGTCGGGCAGGTTGTTCTTAGCATAGTCTCCTTCCGTTAGGATGGTCCGTGGCACTGCACCAAGCTTATCTTCGAGCAGCAGGGGCGTGCGCTTGTCATCAAGGCTCCAGCCATCTGCCTGTACATCGTAGAACCAGACGTAGTCCGTGCCGCCGCTGTTGGTCTTGGTGAAGAGCAGAACGT
>NZ_QXIU01000251.1 GCF_003570935.1 Candidatus Cryosericum odellii | reverse complement strand
CGTCAAAGCAGGGGCTTGTCCTGTGCGCCCGGTGCGGTGATGTCTGCTAGGCTCCCGCTTTCCCTCGCAAGTTCATCGGGGAGTCCCTGCTTACACAACAGCTGTATCCGTTCAGGCAGGGTTTGAGGTGCAAGCTGGACCCCGAAGATCAGGCCTCCTAGGGCGGTCATGACGTATCCGATCTCAGCCACGGTCTTCAGAGCCAGCAGCAGGGGTTTGCCTGTCGTGAACAGGCCGACCTCGATCCTCGTAGCTCGCTCAGACTTTATCCACCTGCCAACCGCTAATACACCGTCTCGATTGGGATGTCCTCCGTAGCTTACGGTCCTCTCGTACAACTCCTTCACATAAGTGCTTGGCACGATTCCCCCAGTGGGCAAGGCATCGATAAGGTTGGTAATCTTGAACTTGACCTTGAACTGAGTTTTGTTGGACCGAGTGTCGTAGCGTCGTATCCACACTTTGCCAAGATCAGGTGAGCCCACAATGGCGTGAGCATACACAATGCATTCGATGCACATACGCAGGAGAGCATAGCAGGCTGGCAGTTGGCCGGAGAAGACCATATCGACGGCAGCAACAAAGTAGGAAAAGGCGTAGTTGGTGAGCATGAACACGACTCCCGGTTTGCCGGTGAGCCCAGTAATTAGCCCTGGTGTCATCAAGCCGTTGTGCGCGATGATGATCTCCTCGAATGCCGAATACCAGCTTGGCAGTAATGCAATATTCATCTTGCGATTGTGATCTGCTGCGCCAAGAAGTTCTCGCAGCCCGAAGGCGTTTCTATTGCCGCTTGTTGTCATGTATCGCCTAGCGAGTTCGCCGATGAGACCACTGTCGAGCAACGGCCGAAATCGATACTTCGAGGAGCTGACTGTTCATCACACTGACTATGGCAGGTGGAATAGCAGTCGAATTCCATGGTAGATGATGGGCAGCGACTGAATCAGGACCGCGGAATCTTTCGCTATCGAGACAACCTTGGCGAGACCGGATATGATTCCGGCTGCTGCAAGCCGGTCGCCAGCTTGGAGTTTTGTATTGAGAGTTTCTCGGTTCTTCCGAAGTTCCTGCGATGCGGCCAAGTCAGAGGGTAATTGTCCAACTACTGTGTCGAAGCTGTCTCGCACGATGTTTGCGTCAGCTTCTGAAATGGTGCCGCTGTTCATCTGCACGACTGTAGACTCAATGGCATTGAAATTGCCACCAACGTTGATCGTGTTTGTCTGTATCAGGGATTTCTCCACAGTACGCAGAGCATCCAACGGGGATTCGACGTAATCGGTGCCTTTTGAGGTTAGGGCCAGCAGCGCCTGAACCGTCCCTACCCATTGGGCTGTCAACAGGCCTGCGCTCTGAAGATACCGCAGATCTGGAAGCATCGCGTCATGGTCGACTCCAATAGTCTCGGCGACTTGGATCGAAGGGAAGACGGAGCTGGTAGGTCTTTGGCGGCTGAGATAGTAAATGGCCGCAAGAATCTTCAGGTACTTGTCATCAATCACTTTGGCCTCCTTGGTCCGGGTTCACTCCTCCGAGTATCTCCTCTTTCTTGGGCGAGAGTTCATACAGCCGGAAGACAAGGGAGTCGATGGCGCGATCGACGGCAGCGATCTGCAGCTGAAGGCTAGCTTCTCACTTGCTGCTACTCCAGCCATGTCAGCTTCTGTGAGAGTGCGGCACAAGTTCCGGGGGGACAGACCACACGCGACGGCCTACCTGTTTACCAGTGGAGCGCAGCGTGAACGTGAACTGCTTGCTCGCACACCCCACGTTTGACAAATACTGTGCAAGAGTCTGGTCTTTGATGTCCTGATGCCGCGTGTAGTACAACCACTTCTTCAGCGACTCAAGAGAAATGTACACGTAGTCATCCTTTAGAAACGGCCCGCCTAATGTCATTGCTTCGTTGGCGTCTTCTCCAATCTTAGCTGCCAGCAAATACTCTCTCACAAAAGATTTGGTGCTGTCCTCGAACTGTCCGTCCGTGATACCCTCTGCTGTTTCAGCACACTTGACGATAAGGGTCGCGATCTTCCTCCACTGCTGTCGGTCAAAATCGGGGATCATCTCGCCGACCGTGCTTAGTACCTTGTTGGAGAACTTCCGGAGCTGAACGATGACATCGACTGTTCCGATACGTACGCGACGCGACCCGTTGACCTCCATCCAGAACATCGGGTCGGGGTCAACGTCGTCCTTGACAATGCGGTCGATGTGAAAACCAAGCATGTCGCTGAGATGGCCGAGCATCTCCTGATGTGCTTCCGCAGTCGTTGTGCCGGGCGTTTCCGGATCTCCGAGCGTGGAACACGACTGGGAAATTAAGTCCTCAATGCTCTCCTCGGCATATTTGTCGAACGCGCCATGCAGGATTGCCTCACGGGAGAAGGTGCTGGTGAGGAAGGCCCACTTGTCGGGGTACGCCTCGAAGGTGAAGTACTGGATTCGCGCGGCCGAGGCTCCGTCGTTTGGGTTGGGCTTGATGCGCGTGTCGTAGACGGCAAACTCACGGAAGTTCGTCAGAATGGACAGCGGCAGTCTGATTGAGTACGCATAGCGGCGCAGCTGATAGGCGGGACTGGGGTCGGAACGGAGGTCGACTGACGGTTTCTTGGCCTCCAAGAAGAACTTGCGGCTGCCGCCGATACGAAAGCAGTAATCAGGGGCTTTGGTGCC
>NZ_QXIU01000250.1 GCF_003570935.1 Candidatus Cryosericum odellii | reverse complement strand
ATGAACGCGTTCAAGGGGAGCATTTCCACGAAGGCTGCTACCGATGCTGTGGCTCTAGCGTTCGAGGGTGCTGGGTTTCAGGTTGAGAAGGTCTACCTTGCCGACGGTGGCGACGGGACCACCGATGTAGCTGCAGCTCTGGGTGGACGCGTCGAATTCGTAAGTACCTTCGATCCCCTGATGCATCCCATCGAGGCGCCTGTGGTGTGGCTTGGCCAGACGGCGGTCATCGAGATGGCAAGAGCGTCCGGATGGGCGTTGATTACCGCTGAGGAACGGAATCCCATGCTCACGACCACATGGGGGACTGGCCTGCTTGTCAAACACGCAGTGGAGCACGGAGCCGACCGCATTATCCTGGGCGTCGGTGGATCTGCCACCGTGGACGGCGGGCTCGGCATGCTGGCCGCGCTGGGTTTCAGCATCACTGACGAGGCCGGCAATGCCTCATGGCGAGGCGGTGAGGGACTATCCCGGCTGGCTCGTGTTGTGGCAAGCTCGCCTATGAAGCAGACCAGGCTGGTGGTCGCCAGCGACGTGACCAATCCTCTGCTCGGCCTGACGGGAGCAGCTCCGGTGTTCGGTCCGCAGAAGGGAGCCACGCCCGACATGGTGACGCTGCTGGAAAAGGGCCTGGAACGGCTGGCTGACATCACGCTGCAGATGAGGGGCGTGCGGCTGCACGATATGCCTGGGGCGGGTGCTGCCGGCGGTGTCGGTGGCGCGGCCGTCGCATGGCTGGGCGGTCACCTGGAGCCAGGCGCTGAACTTTTCATGGACCTCGAGAACTTCGACGCCCGAGCTGTGGGATGCACTGTGCTGGTGACTGGTGAGGGAAGCATCGATGCTCAGACGGTGTATGGCAAGGCCCCGGTTCGTGTGGCGCAGCGTTTCCGGAAGGTTTCGCCGGAGGGATTGACGGTGGCTATTGCCGGGGCCGTGCGCGATCGGGCACAGGTCCGCGAGGCCGGCATCGATGTCTTTGTCACGACCCTCGACCGTCCTATGAGTGAACGTGAGGCCATGGAAAACGGTTTGGCACTGCTGACACAGGCGGCCGCCGAGCTGGCGCATCTTCTGTCACTGAAGCCATGATGCCTCACCGTTCTGCGATATACTGAGGGAACTCACAATCTGGAGGTACAAGTGACAACAGTAGGCGATATGTTTCCACCCTTGGAATTGCAGAACCATTGGATGGTCCTCACCTGCTATCCCAACAACATGACGCCAGGGTGTTCGCAGGAGGCGCTGTCATGACGGAGCTCGAGGAGTATCAGAAGGCGAGGGATCGGGTCCAGGAGGTCAAGGGGCTCTACGCCCACGCGGTCATGTTTCTGGTGGCCAACGCGGCCCTGGCCGTTCTGAACCTTGCCACGCTCAAGAAGAACGATGGCGTCATCTGGTTCATCTGGCCGCTCATCGGATGGGGCGTCGTCCTCGTGGTGCATGCTATCTCGGTCTTTGGTATCGGGCGATTTCTGGGAAGGGGATGGGAACAGCGCCAGATTCAGCGGGAGCTCGACCGCCGACACAGCGACCCTCAGGCATAAGGAACGGACGTGTCTGTGGAGGACCCTGCTGGAATTGGTATAGAGACGGTCGGCGTTCCTTCGCGCAGGCCGGAGGGAATGACCGCGTTCACCATCGTCTGGTTTGGACAGGTCGTGTCCCTGGTCGGAACGGCGATGAGCGGCTTTGCGCTGACGCTGTGGGCGTACCGCACCACCGGGCTGGCAACTGCACTATCGATGGTCGCTTTCTTCAACTTTGCGCCGATGATCGTGATGAGTCCGATCGCGGGCGTGCTGGTCGACCGCTGGAACCGCAAATGGACCATGGCGCTGTCCGACCTGGCGTCTGCCATGATGACATTGGTCGTTCTCGTCCTGTTCCTGACGGGTCACCTGTAGCTGTGGCATCTCTACGTGACAGGTGCGCTGTCGGCGGCGTTCCAGACGTTTCAGTGGCCGGCGTACAGCGCTGCGATCAGCATGATGGTCCCAAAGAAGCAGTACCAGAGGGCAAGCGGCATGATCTCGATGGCAGAGAGCGGGTCGGGTATCGCCGCGCCCATCCTTGCGGGAGCGCTCGCGGGAGTACTGGGCTTTCAACGACTGTGGGTCATCTTTGCCATCGATCTCGCCACCTTCGTCGTCGCCCTGGGAGCGCTGATCGTCGTGGCTATTCCAAACCCGCCCCATGTCGAGTCCGATCATCCAGAGAGCCTGTTCAGTCAGTCGATGTTTGGCTTCCGGTACATCTGGCAGCATCGACCACTGTTCGACCTGCAGATGCTGTTCTTCGCCTCGAACCTCATCGCCAGTCTGTGCATCACGATCCTCCCCGCGCTGATCCTTGCTCGTACGGGCAACAACGCAACGGCACTCGGATCAACGCAGTCTGCTGCGGCTGTGGGGGGCGTTGTCGGCGGGGTCCTGCTCACGGCCTGGGGAGGTCCAAAACGCAAGGTGAACGGGGTGCTGCTGGGCATGGTGCTGACGTCGTTGTTCGGCACGCTGGTCATCGGTCTTGG
>NZ_QXIU01000025.1 GCF_003570935.1 Candidatus Cryosericum odellii | reverse complement strand
TTCGGATGGGTGGTGCTGGTCGCCGTCATGTTCGCTGTTTTCGGTCTCATCTTCGTCCTGGGAGGCCGGCTCTCCTCCACCCTGGATGCCCTCTTCAGCTCTCTCCAAAAGGTTTTCATGGCTCTCCCCATTGTCCCGTGGCTGCGGGACTTCCTGTGGGGTGGCATCTTGCAGGGTATCCTGGCGGGCGTCTCCGTCGCCCTTCCCTATATCGTACCGTTCTACATCATCCTGTCGTTCCTGGAGAACTCGGGATACCTGGCGCGCATGGCATTTCTCACCGACGCCATCATGCACCGTATGGGTCTGCACGGCAAGGCTTTCATCCCCATCATCCTCGGGTTTGGGTGCAATGTACCCGCAGTCCTGGGGACACGGATCATGGAACGCGACCGGGACCGCTTCATTGCCGGTGTGCTCGCGACGCTCGTCCCATGCTCAGCGCGCACGGTCGTCATCCTGGGACTCGTGGGCGCCTTCATGGGTTTCTGGCCCGCGCTGTCGTTGTACATCATCAGCCTCATCATCGTCTTCATCGTCGGCCGCGTGCTGAACCGTTTCATCCCGGGGACCAATCCAGGACTCATCATGGAGATGCCCAAGCTGAAGTGGCCGCCCTTGCGCATCACGCTCAAGCAGACCTGGTTCAGGCTCAAGGATTTCGTGATCTTTGCGTTCCCCATCATCGCGGCCGGCTCCATCGTCCTCTATGTTGTCGACAAACTGGGGTGGCTGATTCCTCTCACGACATGGGCGGCGCCCTTCACTCAGGGTGTCCTGGGGCTCCCTCCTGTGGCGCTGGTCGTCCTCATCTTTGGCGTCCTGCGCAAGGAGCTTGCGCTCATCATGCTGGCCACGCTGATGCATACATCCCAGTTTGGGACAGTCATGACACCTCAGCAGATGTACGTCTTCGCTCTGATCGTCATGCTCTACGTCCCCTGTGTCAGCACTATCGCTGCACTGAAACGCGAGTTCGGCAATCGCCGTGCGGCGCTCGTCAGTGCAGGAGAGATCGTGCTCGCGCTCACCCTTGGCGCCATGGTCAACTGGGGCTGGAACCTGGTGTCGCTCCTGCGTTAAGTGGGAGTGACGACGTGCTCCCGTTTTACAGGGCATTGCCGCTCCAGAATGCTTTGACAAAACAACGCCGAGGGCAATAATGACCGAGGAGAGGTGACGCAATGATACAGGAAAACCTGGGCGAACGGCTGAATCTGTACGAGGCAATGTCCGAGCGCAACCCGCGCGACGGCCTGGTCAGCGTCGGCAAGACGTATCTGTACATTCTCTCCAATCGACCGCAGGATGCACTCAAGTCCGCCCTGGAAGCATCGCTGTCGGTCTCTTCCAAGAGCCTGCGCGTCCAGCTGGCCATCGCACTCGGGTACTACCTTCGCGATAAACCCAGCGAAGCGCTCATCGAAAGCCGGTACGCGCTCAACATCGATCCTGCCAGCCCCCTCTGCCATCTGGTCCACGCGAGCATCCTGCTGGCTCTTCAGCGCACCGACGAAGCCAGACTCGCGTTCCTGAAGTGTCTCTCGCTCTCCTCTGACAACACCTTCCTCACCGACCTCAGACTCCACAACCGCAGTGCCATCTATGCCGCCCAACTCCAGAACCCGCTTCTCGCAGCATACAGCAACCTCAGGCTGCGCGTCCCGGACATGACCGAGACCGACGTGCAGCAACTGGTCGAACAGAACCCGACCGACCCTGTGCTGAAGGCACTGTTTGCTTCTCTGCAGCGACGCAGCGGCAAGATCCGTGAGGCCCTCGCCCTTCTCGAGACCGGCCTGGCAAGTTATGAAGCATTTCCTGAGAGACTCTATCTGCTATGGAAGACGTATGACGACCAGCTTGGTGACCATCAGAAAGGAGAGCTCTTCGTCCGGCGCCTGCTCGAGGTCGATCCACTCAACGACCGGGCCACCGGTCTGGGCTACTCCAACCTTGATGAGGAGACGCTGCGCCATATCAACTTCATCAAGTCTCTCGAGGACCTTCCCGACTCTATCTTTGCCGGGGTACTGCCCGTTCGGGAGTTGGAGAACCTCATTGAAACAACGGAAGCGGAGGCTTTCGACATCACGGCCCTGACGCCGCTGGGGGAAAGAGAAGCTGCCTCGCTTGAGAAAACGTTCATCCTGCCGGGCATTTCACAACAACCTCAGGTTCCTGAGCCGGAAGCACCTCCCGAGATTTCCCCCGCGGTCGTGTCCCTGGCGAGCGAGGAGCCGGCAGGTCCCTCACAGCCCGTCATGGCCCACATGGTAAGTATGCTGGAACAGGCACAGCTCATCGCACGCGACTTGCGGCCCACCCCCACGCCGGCTCCGATGTCCCGTGCTCCGGTCGAAGCCACCCCCGTGTCCAGTATCCCTCAGCCGATTTCCCCCACCAATCGGGAGCCAATATCCGTAGCCGAGCCCGCTTCTTCCGAACGGCCCTCGCAACCGGCCGAACCCGCTCATGTAACAATGCGATACGCCAACGGTCTGCTGGAAGATTCACGCTTTGAGGAAGCGCTGCAGGCCTTCCTGGAGCTGAGTCATAAGAGCTAGCCTCCGGCCCGGGCAGGACTGCGCCCATCCGTTGAACAATGTCGGATCATCGGCCGTCTAATAGCGGGTGATGTGATGAGAAAACTAAGATTGATTTCCTGCCTGATCGTGGGCTTGCTGTGTTGTTCACTCCTGGCACCGGTCGCCAGTGCGGCGTCGACGTTCACCGCCGATCTGGACCTCTACAGGACTCACAATAAGACGACTTCGGACGCTGCGCACGAGTTGGCGGCCTATGTCACCGCTGAAGTGCTCTTTGCGCACTCACTCAAGGGGACTACGCCACAGTACCGTCTCCTCGTCCGCACCTA
>NZ_QXIU01000249.1 GCF_003570935.1 Candidatus Cryosericum odellii | reverse complement strand
TGCAAGTATACCTTTCCGCGGGAATAAGCCAAGACGCTTCGCCGGGTTGGTACTCATGATTTCGCCAAAACGGTACAGATTCATGCCCCGGACCGTGCAGCCCTCGTAGAGCATCAACGGGACACGGAGCTGAACGCCCGGCATGCCTGCGTAGGCATTCCAGATGTTGTCCGTGACCTTTTCCCGAGGGTAGATGCCGGCTGCATGATCGGTCGTCACATAGTCGATGGTCCCGTCCAGCAGACCCGCCCAGAGCACTTCGTTATCATAGCGGTCGCGCAACGGCGGCGTGCACTTGGCCAGACTGCCCAGGCGCACAAAGTCCTCTCGGTTGAGCAACAGGTAGTGTGGGCAGGTTTCGGTCGTGGCGTCGATGCCCTGACCCTTGGCTTGCCGGACAAGGTCGACACCTGCGGAAGTCGACATGTGGACGATATGGACACGCGTATGCTCGCGTCGGGCGAGAGCAAGAACTGTGGAGACCGCGAGAGGTTCTGCATCGTACGTGCGGCCGTCCTTGTACGCCAGGGGGTCCGAACGGCCCTCCCGAATGATCTTGTCGGTGTAGTACGTGGCAAGGAAGTAGTCTTCGGCGTGCACCGCCACCAGCATGTTGAAATCGCGTGCAGCCTCGAAGAGCATCACCATCTGGCGCGTATCGAGGCGCGGATAGGTCTGCATGCCCGAGATAGTATAGGCCTTGATGCCGACGACGCCCAGCTCCTTGAGTTCCGGCAATAGTCGGCGGAAGGCGCCGCTGTCGATGAAGGTTGGGGTCGTTCCGCCCCAGAATGCGTAATCGACGTAGGCCTTGGACTCGACAGCTCTCATTTTGGTTTTGAAGTTGTCGGGCGTGGTCACCGGCGGAAGCGATGTGCACGGCATGTCGACGATGGTGGTGACACCGCCGGCGGCAGCTCCCATCGTACCGGTGCCGAAGTCCTCACGTTCCGTGAAGCCGGGATCGTCGAAGTGGACATGTCCGTCGACTCCGCCCGGCATGACAAAGAGTCCATGCAGGTCGATGGCGGCGACTTCAGCCGGAGCAGGCTCACCGAGTGCGGGAGAGAACTTCTCGATGATACCGTCTGTGACCAGAATGTCGACTGCCAGGAGCGTGCCGTCAGGCTGTGCTATCTGAGCGTTCTGAAAGAGCTTCTGCATGGTAAACCTCCCTTAGATGAACAGACTGACAACTTTGAATTTCTCAACGTCGATCAGGCCAAAATCCGTGATCTTGAGCTTTGGAATGACTGGAAGAGCCATGAATGCCAGTGTCATGAACGGATCGTCCAGCGGACAACCTGTTGCGTCGCGCATGATCTTTCCCAGATCATCCAGACGGACCGCGACCTCAGGTACGGACAGGTCGGACATGAGACCGCCATACGGGAGAGGGAGAGAACCGACAACGTGTCCGTTGTTCGTCACCGCGAGGCCGCCACCGATGAAGGCGACCTGCTGTACGGCCAGCAGCATGTCGCGGTCGGTAACGCCGCACACGACGATATTGTGGGAATCGTGGGCAATCGATGACGCCACCGCTCCCTGTTTCATCTGGAAGCCGCTGATGAACGCCACGCCCACGCGCCCGGTAGCGTGATGGCGTTCGAAGACTGCCACCTTCAGGACGTCCTGATCGGTGTCCGACACGACATAGCCGTGCGTGTCGACTCTTGCGTTCACGCGGCGCTCGTCGGTTACAACCTGATGGGGTATCAGCTGCAGGACTCGCAGCTGCTTGCCCGGCTCGGCCTTGACACGCAGGCTCTGGTAGGTAGGAGTGGCAATGTTGATGCTGTTCTTGATGCCGTAGCTCCTCGAAGGATGCCCGTCGTCGGGGCCCAGCCAGGCACCGTCCCTCGCTACAAGTTTTCCCTTCGCGTAGGTGGATGACGGCTGGACGTGCTGCGGGTCCGGGAAGATGATGAAGTCGGCCCAGTAGCCGGGGGCAATGGCACCTTTGCGGGAGAGGTTGTAGTGAGTGGCCGGGTTGAGCGAACCAAGGCGTACGGCGGTCGGGAGGTCGATCCCCGCTTCAAGCAGCAGGTTGACTGCATAGTTGATATGCCCTTCCGCAACCAGGTCGGACGGGTGCCGGTCGTCTGTCGCCAGCATGATGCGGTGCATGTTCTCTTTGGTCAGCAATGGGATCAGGGCTTTCACATCCCGTGTCACCGATCCCTCGCGCATCATGATCCACATACCGCGAGCCAGCTTCTCGCGGGCTTCATCCGCCGTCGTGCATTCGTGGTCGGTAGAGATACCAGCGCCGATGTATGCCTCCAGGTCTCGCCCAGTGATGAAGGGCGCGTGTCCGTCGATCAACTGTCCGTCGAAGGCGGCCAGCTTGGCCAGGACTGCCGGATCCCTGAACAGGATGCCAGGGTAGTTCATGAACTCCGCAAGACCCAGGACTCGCGGGTTGTGGCTCAGTTCCGACAGCCGATCGGCGTCGAGTGACTCGCCGTTCGTCTCAAGGTGCGTGGCCGGGACACAGGAGGGAAGCATGAAGTAGAAATCCAGCGGAGAGTTGCGCGTAGCCTCGAGCATGAACCGGATGCCGCGTGCTCCAGCGACGTTGGCGATCTCATGCGGGTCTGCGATCACTGCGCCAGTGCCACATGCGAGCGCCACCTTGGCGAATTCGCCGGGGACGACCATGGTACTCTCGATATGCATATGACTATCGATGAAACTGGGCGCAGCATA
>NZ_QXIU01000248.1 GCF_003570935.1 Candidatus Cryosericum odellii | reverse complement strand
AATCCCATTGTACCAGGTACTATTGGGATTCACAATTGGTGCCATGATCGTTTACCGTCGCGTTTCATCTCAGCTGTTCCCTCAAATCCTCCGGTCGCGTCACTAGCTGGTGGCAGGCAAATCCTTCGCAGACGTAGGCGGTGGGTTGGCCGTCCACTATCGGACGGTCAGCAAGCAGGTCAGGGACCCCAGGGGGCAGGGGCGTCGGTGAAGCTGCCACAACCAGGTTGGGTCGCCACGCCATGCGAACCTCCCCGACCAGCTCCATCGTTCGCTTGTCGGCAGGGTCGCCGACGATGGCGACCTGCATCTCCTTCGCCAGGTCGAAATCGCCAGCGCACAGCCAGCGTCCAAAGCCGGTCGGATAGCGTGTCACGAGATCAGTCACGAGGTCAAGACTCTTTTCTGCCAACTTGCGCCATTCCGTGTGGCCCGTGAGGGCGGCAAGGGTCAGCAGGGCCTCCGCGGCGAGCGCATTTCCCGANNTCGGGCGTATCAAAAAACCCTCCGGCGGGGTCAGTGAAGCGGGCCAGCATCTCTTCGGCGAGAAGCCGCACGGCCACGAACCAGCGGTTGTTGAAGTCCGTCTGGTACAGCTCCAGCAATCCAAGAATCAGCGAAGCATAATCGTCCAGGTACGCCTTCGGACCTGTTGTGCCCTCACGCCAGGTGCGCCGCAGTTGTCCGTCGGGTCGCAGCGCTGTGAGCAGGAAGTCTGCGTTGCGAATGGCGACATCAAGGTACCTCTGGTCCCCGAGGGCACGTGCCGCCTCGGCAAACGAGGCCAGCATCAAGCCGTTCCAAGCTGTCAGCACCGTGTCGTCAGCGGCTGGGCGCACCCGCTTGCCCCGAACTTTGAGGAGTCTGGTACGGCAGTTGTCCAGCAGCGCGTCGACGTCGCCCTGGACAATACTATGATGGGCTGCAAGCGTCGCGTTATCAACAGAGCGCTGCAACACGTTTGTCCCCTCCCACGTACCCCCGGCCGTCACACCATAGGCTTCGGTGAACAGGTCGGCGTCCTTCCCAAGCGTCGCACGAATCTCCTCGAGGCTCCAGACATAATATCGGCCCTCCGCGCCCTCCGAGTCGGCGTCGAGGCTCGACAGGAAGGCGCCCTGCGGGGTCGTCATCTCCCGCGTGACGAACGTCAGCGTTTCCTCGGCCACGTGCCGGAAGGACGCCTCGCTGGTCACCTGCCAGGCGTGCAAATACGCGCGCGCCAGCTGTGCGTTGTCGTACAGCATCTTCTCAAAGTGCGGGACATGCCACGAGTTATCCGTCGAGTAGCGCGCAAACCCTCCGCCGATCACATCCCACATGCCGCCCCGCACCATCGCTCGCAGAGCATGCACGGCGGGTGCAAGCGCTGTCGTATCACCAGCGAGATGGCGTCGCAGAAGGAACTCGATGGCCATCGGCTGAGGGAACTTGGGCGCCATGCCCCAGCCGCCGCTGTCCCAGTCGTAGTGTTCGACCAGGTCGTGTACTGCAGTTGTTAGTGTGCCGACGTCGAAGGTCCCTTCGGCCGTGCCTGAAGTGGACTGACTGACGAGCTGCGCTACGACCTGAGCACCGGCACGTGTGATGTCTGCTCGTCGGTTCCTCCAGGCATCAGCCAGTGTGTGCAGGAGCTGTGGGAAGCCAGGCATGCCCTGACGCGGCTCGGGAGGGAAGTAGGTGCCACCATAGAACGGCTGCAGGTCCGGCGTCAGGAAGACTGACAACGGCCAGCCGCCTTGGCCAGTCAAAGCGACGACAGCCGCCATATACACGCTATCGAGGTCAGGTCGCTCCTCGCGGTCCACCTTGATACAAACGTAGTGGGCGTTCATGGTGGTGGCTGTGTCCGGGTCTTCGAAAGACTCATGGGCCATGACGTGGCACCAGTGGCACGCTGCGTAGCCGATGCTCAGGAAAATGGGCTTGTCCTCGGTCCGTGCACGTGCCAGCGCCTCGTCTCCCCACGGATACCAGTCGACAGGGTTGTCTGCGTGTTGCAGCAGATACCGTGACACGGAGCCGTCAAGGTGATTGGACATGGGCCGGTCCTGCGGCGCTAGCGCTGCAGCTTCTCCAAGATATGTGGCAGAACCCGCAGAGTGGCGCTCTCTCCGCCCGCGATGACTTGTGCGGGCTTCCAGAAGATGTCGCCACCGGCGAATTCAGGAAGTGCTCCTGGTCCCTTGTTGCGCCCGTCAGTCTTCAACATGGCCGTTCTACCCATCTGCATCGGTTGTGCCTTCAGTTTTCTCATGTCGTGTTGTTGCACGTTTGTTCGAAACTGTTTTTTCCGGTACGGCGTCGAAGAGGGTCGGCTCGGCAATACCCCCTGCCGACTTCCTCGGTTTGGAACGACGCTTCGCCGGAGCGGGTTTGGTCTTGGTTGTGGCCGGTGGTTCCGGAATCGATTCATGCACGGGGGCAGGCGCCTGTTCTTCGTTGTGCGTGGTCGGATCCTGTTCTGGTCTGAGGGTGCGAACCAAGTCTTCGGCGTTGCTCGGGTTTGGCCACGGCAGTGCACCCATGTTCTGCAGTTCCTGGAGTCCCTTGTCGATTTCGCCCTGCGAGCGGACAAATACCGGCACCAACCTCAAGGTGGTCAGCTGTTCCGCCGCACCGGCCCACGTCCCGCCTTTCTGATAGTCGGAGCTGATGACCAATGCTGCATCAGCCAGAGCGTAGATCAGCTTGTTGCGCTGCATGGCGTTGCCCACATTGAACCCGGCCATCGGATCGTAGGATGACACGAGGACCAGCTGGCCCTCCATGAGCGGGGAACGATACTCGCGGTTGAGGGCTGCCCGTTCCAGACTGTCGGCAAGCATGCCTGCAGCCGT
>NZ_QXIU01000247.1 GCF_003570935.1 Candidatus Cryosericum odellii | reverse complement strand
GCCTGTTCTCATCCAGGGTGTACTGACCGTCTCTGCACACAACCACGGGGATCGGAAGGTAGTCAGCCAGCAGTTTCTTGACGCCCACAGGGGCAGCGCCCGGACCTCCACCGCCATGTGGGGTGGCGAATGTCTTGTGGAGGTTCAGATGAACCACATCGAACCCAAGATCCCCTGGACGAATGAGTCCCATGAGAGCATTAAGGTTTGCCCCATCGTAGTACAGCAGACCTCCGCGAGCATGCACGAGTTCGGCAATCTGCGTGATGTTCTCCTCGAACAGCCCCACGGTGTTCGGGTTGGTCAGCATGATGGCCGCCACCGTATCGTCCATGAGTTTGCCCAAAGCATCCATGTCGACCCCGCCTCGCTCGTTGGAGGGAACGGTCACGACCTGGAATCCTGCCATCGATGCCGACGCAGGATTTGTTCCATGAGCAGAATCGGGGATCAGCACTTTCGTGCGCTTGGCATCGTGGTCACGCATGTAGGCATGGATAATGAGCATGCCAGTGAGCTCACCATGGGCGCCGCATGCGGGCTGCAGCGTGAAGTCGTCCATACCGGTGATCTCCTGCAGAGACTCCTTCAGCTCGAATTCCATTTGCAGGATGCCCTGGTTGTCTGTGGGATCATCCAGTGGGTGACGCACAGTCAGCCTTGGATCAGCGGCCATTCGCTCGTTGATCTTGGGGTTGTACTTCATCGTGCACGACCCCAGCGGGTAGAAGCCGGTGTCGACACCGTAGTTTATCGTAGCCAGATTCGTGAAATGGCGTACCAGGTCAAGTTCTGCGACCTGTGGCAGCGGTTTCACCGCAGCGCGCGCAAACTCAGGAATATATCTTTCGGCTACAGCCCTGTCCTCCTCGAACCCAAACGAGAATGCCGACCGGCCTGCCACACTCTTCTCAAATAGAGTCATCTTCCGCCACCTCAGCTCAATGCGCCGAGAACCTGCCCAAGGATACTGTCCTTGAGCATCTCGGTCGCGCAGACCAGATACGTATGAGGCATCCCCTGGACTTCCGGGACAACGCCACGAGCAAGAGCGAGCGGTGGAAACACCGGCACACCCGCCAGTCGGGAGCGCATATCTTCGGGAGCGATCGAACTGGCAAGGACTGCTTCATTGAACACTGGGCTCTGCTTGAAAACACGGGTGAAGTGCCCGGTCGCCTCGAGTCCACTGATCAGCTTCTGCAGCTTCGCAACGTTCTCACAGGCAAGTGCCCTGAATCCCGACTCGCCCACACTGCCAAGGTATACAGCTGCCGTTAGTGCGTTGAGTGCATGGTTCGAACAGATATTGGACGTCGCCTTCTCGCGTCGAATGTCCTGCTCGCGCGCTCTCAACGTCATGACAAATGCCTGGCGACCCTTTGTGTCGATGGACTCACCGACGATTCGACCGGGAAAGTCACGGTTGTACTTCTTCAGGGTGGCAAAGACGCCAAGATGCGGCCCACCAAATGACATCGAGAGACCAAGCGACTGTCCCTCACCGACGACAATGTCTGCTCCAGTGCCAACACCATACTTGAGCAGTCCCAGAGCCATCGCTTCGGTGAAGGATTCGACAAACAGGGCATCGTGCCCGTGGACGGCTGTCCCGATGGCACCAAGGTCTTCGATAATGCCCAGGTAGTTTGGACTCTGGACAAGAACTGCGCTGCACGCAGAGGCAGACAGTTTTAGCTCCAGATCTTCCATGGATACGCGCCCGTCGCCATCCATCCTGACGACATCGACGGCAATCCCGTGTGGTTTCAGGTAGGTCCGGACCGTTGCCAAGTAGTTCGGGTTCACCGTTGCAGCGACGAGCACCCGGTCCGCCTTCTTGACACGATGAGCCATCAGCATGGCCTCAGCGGTCGACGAGGCCCCATCGTACATCGAGCAGTTGGCCAATTCCATATCGGTGAGTTCCACCATGAACGACTGGAACTCGAACAGGGACTGCAACGTCCCCTGGCTTATCTCGGGCTGGTATGGCGTATATGCTGTGACGAAACCCGGGAGAGATGCAAGGTGTGGGACGACGGCTGGAATGAAATGCATGTATGCCCCGGCGCCCAGAAGAGAAGCCTTCCTGGGACCCGAGTTCCGGGACATCATGGTGTCCCAGTACTCGACCATCTGATCCTCCGTCAATCCGTCGGGGAGTTGGAGACCGCCTTCCACGCAGGAGTTGCCAGCAAAACACTTGACGATGTCATCAAACTGCAGGCCAATCTTCTGCAACATCGCCTGCTGCTCATCACCTGTCGCCGGAATGAACGAGAACTTATTCCTTCCTGTACTCTGCATAGTCAGTAGCACTCATCAGACCATTCAGCTCATCCGGGTTCGAAAGCTCGATCTTCGCCAGCCAGCCGGCTCCAAACGCATCACTATTGAGAAGTTCAGGCTTGGCCGTGACTTCATGGTTGACTTCGACAACGTTGCCCGACACAGGCGTATAGACGTCTGAAGCAGCCTTGACCGATTCGACGGAGGTCAGGATATCTCCTGCCTTCAATGTCGAGCCGACGGAGATCTCACCGACGAACACGACATCCCCCAGCTTGCTCTGGGCGTAGTCAGAGACTCCGACGAACGCAACGCCACCCTCGACGCGTACCCACTCGTCCGACTTCGCATAACGTGCATCGTTCTGGATCTTCATAATCGCATACCTCCCGAAATGAGATGACTTGACTTACCGAGAGATTTTACTCCCGATGAGGGAAAAGACAACACGGTGGGCGCTCTGGACGCACTCGATCAGACGCGAGTCACCTGGGAGACTGCCCGAAACAGGTCGATGAACTCCGAGGGCATAAGGACCTCCGGGCGAAGCTGAGATATCTCGGCGAACTCACCCGTAAGC
>NZ_QXIU01000246.1 GCF_003570935.1 Candidatus Cryosericum odellii | reverse complement strand
CAGCTCGTGGGCAACCCCTTTCGCTGCCATGGCCAGCGAATGCGGCATTTCAACAGACGTAGAAGAGGCATGTGAGGACGTAAGGTCGTTCTACCTGCGAGTGCTTGGCGAACTCCCGAAACGGTCAGTAGAAAGATCTTGATCTTGGAGCTAGAGGAATCAGCTGGTAAATAGGCAAGGGTGGTACATGGGTTCCCGCCTACGCCGAAAGCACCCCTCGCATTCGAAAGAAATGCTCGGGGGGGAATGACGGAGGGGGGCGGGAAGGAATGGATTCCCGCCTACGCGGGAACGACAGAATTGGTTTTCCGCTGCAGGACGCGATGCACCGCGGCTTCGATGTCCGTGTGGCGACAACCGAAGGCCGTCAGCAGTTCGTCGGGCGTGCCGGACTCGCCGAAGCGGTCCTTGATGCCGACGAACTCCATGGGCACGGGGCAGTCCTGGAAGAGCACCTCGGCGACCGCAGAACCGAACCCACCCATGACCTGGTGCTCCTCTGCCGTGACGACGGCACTCGTCTCATGCGCCGCCTGCAACAGCAACTCGCGGTCGATGGGCTTGATGGTGTGGATGTCGAGGACGCGGGCATGGATGCCCTGTTTCTTCAGCTCCTCGTGGGCGAGCAGCGCCTCGTACACCATGTAGCCGGTCGCGGCGATCGTGACGTCATCGCCGTCCTCGAACGTGATGCCTTTGCCGATTTCGAACGGCGTGGTGTCGTCTGTGAGAATCGGCACCGACTCCCGACCCAGCCGGATGAACGCCGGGCCCTGCATGGCGGCGACCGCCAGCGTGGCCTTACGGGCTTCGTTCACATCGCATGGGTTGATGACGATCATGTGCGGCAGCATACGCATGGTGCCCAGGTCTTCCAGCGCCTGATGGGTCGCCCCGTCGGGACCAACACTGATGCCGCCGTGTGCGCCGACGATCTTCACGTTCAGCTCGCCATAAGCGACCGTGACCCGTATCTGGTCGAGTGCCCGGTCGACCATGAACGTGCCGTAGGTCGACGTGAACGGGACCTTGCCCATCAGCGACAGCCCGCCGGCGATGCCGACCATGTCCGCCTCGGCGATGCCGCAGTCGATGAACCGGTCGGGGAACTCCTTCTTGAAGCGGTCACTGGTCGTGGATTTGGCGAGGTCGGCGTCGAGCACGAACACGCGCGGGTCTGTCCTCCCCAGGATCAGCAGGCCATCAGAGTAACCGAAGCGGGTCGCCTTGCCCTCGAGGGTGCCGCAAACGTCCTTGTGTGCAGTCGCCATGTCACTCACACTCCTGTGCGTCCAGTTCGCGGATGGCCTGGGCCAGCTCGTCCTGCGACGGCGCCTTGCCATGCCAGCCGACAACGTTCTCCATGAACGAGACGCCCTTGCCCTTGATGGTATGTGCAACGATGGCCGTGGGCTGCCCCTTGACCATTTTCGCCTCGTCCAGCGCGTTCACGCACTGCTCCATATTGTTGCCGTCGATGCTGATGACGTGCCAGTTGAACGCGCGCAGTTTGGCGCCGACGTCGTCGATGCACATGACCTCGGAACACTTGCCATCGATCTGCAGGCCGTTGTTGTCGATGACGGCACACAGGTTGTCCAGCTTGAAGTGCGCACCTGCCATCAGTGCCTCCCAGATCTGGCCCTCCTGTAATTCGCCGTCGCCCGTAAGGCAGTAAGCGCGGACCGGCAGCTTGTCGTACCGGGCGGCATATGCTGCACCAACGGCGATGGAGAGCCCCTGGCCAAGCGAGCCACCCGACGTCTCGACACCGGGCGGGCTCCCCTTCTTGGGGTGCCCCTGGAGGCGTGAGCCGAGCTTGCGCAACGTCATGAGCTCTTCCCTGGGGAAGAAGCCCTTGTAGGCAAGCAATGTGTACAGCAGTGGCGCGATGTGCCCCTTGGACCAGAAGATGCGGTCACGGTTCGGGTCGGTGGGCGTGGCAAGGTTGGCCACTCGGAAGTACAGGGCCGTCATGATGTCGGCGGCGGAGAGGGAACCCCCGGGGTGTCCGGAGCCGGCCGCCGTGATGGAGCGCAGCGTGTCCTTGCGGATCTCGGTCGCAAGATGCTTCAGCTCCTGGATCGTCAGCAGTGTTTCCATGGTTGCTTGTTCGCTCCTACTTCAGTTCGGCCAAGGCTGTGCGGATACGGCCGAGCGCTATAGCGATGTTCTCGCGCGACGTAGCGTAGGAAAAGCGGAGGTAGCCCTCGCCAAACGAGCCGAAGCTGCTTCCCGCCAGGCAGGCGACGCCGGCGTTGTACAGCAGATGATCAGCGATCTCCTGGGATGAGCGGTTAAAGCTCTTGACGTTGGGGAAGACATAAAAGGCACCATGCGGCCTGCGGCAGGTGACACCGGGGATGGCGTTGAGTCCGTCGACGATGATCTCCCGACGGGCCAGAAACTCTTGTCGCATCGTTTCCACATCATCCTGCGGGCCGGTCAGGGCCTCGATCCCGGCAATCTGGGTGAACGTGGCGGTACACGACGCCGTGTTGGCGACGACCTTGGCCATCCACTCGATGAGTTCACGCGGGCCGGCTGCGTAGCCAAGGCGCCACCCGGTCATGGCGTAGGTCTTGGACATACCGTCCATGATGATCGTGCGTTCCTTCATGCCGGGGAGCGAGGCGATGGAAAAGTGCTCGCCCTCAAACACCAGACGCGAGTAGATCTCGTCCGACAGGACATAGAAGTCGTACTTCTT
>NZ_QXIU01000245.1 GCF_003570935.1 Candidatus Cryosericum odellii | reverse complement strand
GAGCTCGACTTCATCGAGCGTTCCATCTGTGGCAACGCTGCTGCCCAACGAGCCTACGCAGTGTTTGTCGAACAGCTGGAACGTCCCCGAGCCTGCGAGGCGGTGCTTGCGGCATCAGGTGAGACATCTGCTGAGGATCGCGCCCTGCTTCTGGACCACTACCTCGTCATCGCCCACCGCATAGCGCAGGGGTTCGACGAGAGGGTACGGAAGCACAGCAGTTGAACCCTGTCCGCATGGTAGCCGATTACGTCCCGGGGCTTGAGCGCATTTCGTACTGCGCAAGAGCTTCCTTAGTAGCGTTCGCCAATTTTAGGCTGCTGAAAATATTCTCCCGTATCCCAAGGCGAGCGATACGAGGAGGGTGATCCCCGTTTCGAGCGCGTCGTCATTGAAATCGAATTCCGGACTATGGAGACGGGGCCAATCAGTACCAAGCCCAAGCCGCAGAAGACATCCGGGAATACGGTTCAGGTAGTAAGCGAAGTCCTCGGTCGCCATGGAGGGAGGATGATCATCCGTCCAGACACCAGCGCCGAGGGCTCCGGCGACGATGGAACGTGCGGCGGACACAGCACCGCCATCGTTGACCATCGGTATGTATCCTTCCAAAAAGTCCAGGGTGTGAGTGCATCCGCCCGAGGCGCAGGCTCCCCCCACGATCGAATCCATTTTATCGCGGATAAAGGTTTGCAGGTCCTTGTCAAAATAGCGTACCGTCCCCTCGAATACGACTTCTTCCGGTATAACATTTCTCGTGTAGCCGCCGCGTATTGTACATATCGAAACGACAGCGGGCTTCAGCGGATCGACCGAGCGAGACACAATGGTTTGTATGGAGCTTATGGCCTGAGCGGCAGCCACTATGGGATCGGCTGTCTTGTGTGGCTGGCCGCCGTGACCACCCTTGCCCCGGACCGTCACTATGAAGCTGTCCGCTGCCGCCATTGTCGGTCCGGGAGCCCCGCTCACCATTCCGAGACCGAGACCGCTCCATCCATGGAGCGCGAAGGCGACGTCGGGTCGAGGAGCGAGATCGAGAAGGCCCTTGGCAACGAGGGCCTTTCCTCCGCCGATTTCCTCCTCAGCCGGCTGAAACACGAAACGTACATTCCCCGCGAGTTCCTCCGTCGATTCTTCGAGCACCTTAGCGGCAGCCAAAAGCATCGAGGTATGGCCGTCGTGGCCGCAGGAGTGGGCCTTGCCGGGGATGGTCGAACGCCAGTCCTTGCCGGAGGCTTCTTCCAGCGGCAGCGCATCGATATCTGCGCGAAGCAGCACGGTTGGCCCCGGCATCCCTCCCCTGAGGAGACCGACAGTGTCGGTCCCGATCATTGGCTCCAAAAGCTCGGTTTTGCCGCCCGAGAGAAAGCCCCGAATAAGGGCCATAGTCTTCTGTTCCTCGAATTTGGTCTCCGGAAGAGAGTGAATCTGGTGTCGGATATGCATCGCTTCCGGAAGAATATCCTTGATCCTACGACGCACCTTTTCGGAAAGACTGAAGTCCATCATCTCTGTTCTCCTCTATCTGCTTTTTCCGCTGCGGCACGTGGACCGGGCAGGAAGCGCGCTGCAAAAAGCCTAGGCCTGTGTGACTATTTTTGGAAGGACGTAACTGTCATTAAGCTGGCCCGCTGATCCGCACCCGGACGGAAAAGCCTCGAGCACGACCGATGCAAGATCGCCTGTGATGGGAGCCCCGAGAAGAAGCTGCCCATGCAGCGCTGCATTGCTGGTGACTATCCTCAGCTTACAGCGCTCGCCGATCCGGCGAATTGCGTATGCGGCCACCGCAGCGAGAGGGTCGGACAATTTGTTGCTGTCGAGCAGACCAAGGATGTCAGAGGGTTTTCGGTCCAAGAGCGCGATGAAGTCGGGATGGTCGCCAAGCCCCTCATCGAGAGGTGTCACTAGCACGAGGGTTCCTCCGTTCCTGACGAGCATCTCGCCGATGTAAAATCCTTTGCCGCTCTGCCAGAGATCGGTCGTCGCGGGGAAGGACGAGACCATGACGAGGTCAAACCTTTCCGGGAAACAGGCCGTCATGGCGTTTTCCGCCAGCGAGATACTCCTGCTCAGCGTCTCCCTAGGTTCTCCCGCTGCCACCCCAACTATTCCTCCCACAGTCGGCACGAAATTGACGCAGAATTTTAGGCCGGCCAGGTCCCCCACCTTGTTGATGAAACTGCGGAACCAGTTCTCGCACTGTCCGGGGACAATTCTCTCCTCGACGATCGATTTGTAGTGACAGCGATATATGGTCTCGTATCCCGTGAGGCCCGGACAGATGATCTTGGCGCCGCCGGACCAGCCGGAAAATTTGTGCGCGACGACGCTCCCGATCCCGATCACCGTACCAGCATCTCTTAGCCTTTTATTCAGCCAGACTGGAATTTCGTCGATCTTTCCCGCCAGAAACAACCCTTCCGGGTCACTGCAGTCGTGCAGGACTATTTTGAGGCGCTTCCCGATTTCCCCCGTCTTGCTTCTGACCTCTTCCGCGCTCATAGGACGGTGGGTACCTGCCGAGACAAGGATCGTCATCTGGTCATCGCTCACCCCGATAGAACGGAGACGCTCATAGTGCACTTCGAGCGCCAAAGAAGTCGGCGTTCCGCGCGTATGGTCGTCTATCACAAGCATCACAGGCCTACTCACGTCGACGGCCTCAGCAAGGCTTCTTCCGCATGAGTCATCGAGGGCCCCTTCGATCGCTTTCCGTAAAGTCTCGCCGTATTTTGGCAGGACTGCGGGTCTGCTTTGGGCGACATACAATCTTTTCATCGCGGAGCGGTCAATGGAGATGAAATCGGATGCAGTCATCCTAACCTTCAAGGTGTCGTAATCAGATTCTGGAATAGTTTCTGCAATACTCATTTGTCCTCCTTGATTGAACCAACGTCCAACCGTATCGTCAAAATAGTTGGTCGATATGAACAATCGCTCGCTTCAACCGCCCATAAAGCGCGCGTCATTCGAATCCGCCCGCCTATGATCACAGCCTCGGACCGATCCTCGTAATACCGAAATCGCGGTATCCCAGGGCCTCCGATCGCGTCTGCTTTCCGTTCGCCACGTCGATGAGGGTATCGAGCATCACGGCCGCTTCGCTTTCGAGCGAAACTCCGTCTTCGAGGACCGCCGACACGTCGATATCGATGTCGTCCCGCATCCTGACCGCTGTCACGCGATTGCCCGTCACCTTGATGATAGGCGTTACGGGATTTCCGAGAGGAGTCCCCAACCCGGTAGTGAAGAGCACGAGCGTGCTTCCACATGCCATTAGCCCCGTCGTACATTCAGGATCATAGCCGGGAGAATCCATGAACCAGAGCCCCGGTCTATCTCCTATCAGCTCGGCATACTCGACGACTCCCACTATAGGGCAGAAATAGCCTCCCTTGGAAATTGCACCCAGGGATTTTTCCTCGATGGTAGTGAGTCCGCCTCGAACATTGCCGGGTGAAATGTTGTTTGGAACCGCTACGCCTTCTATGTCGTCCCTATCTTCGCTCCTGCTGTACTCGACCATTCGCTTGATGCGGTCAACCAGTTTTGTGGCTGTTTCAGGGCTTGCACAGCGCTTGGTCAGGATTTCTTCCGTTCCGATTACCTCGGTTGTCTCGGAGAGCACCGCTCTCCCGCCGTTTGCGCATATCGTATCGGCCACATACCCCACGACAGGGTTGGAGGAGAGACTTGAGGAAAAATCGCTTGCACCGCATTCGACACCGAGCACGATGCTCGAAAGCGGCACTTCCTCCGGATGTATTTTCGCGAGTTGTTCCGACATGTCAGTGACAATCTTTCTGCCCGCCTCTATTGTGGCGTTCGTGCCTCCCAGCTCCTGCGTCACAATGAATTCTACCTTCTTGCCGGAAGCAGCGATCTCTTCCGCCAGCTCGCGCGGGTCCACCCGTTCGCAGCCCAAGCCTACCAGAAGAACGGCCCCTACATTGGGGTTCAATCCCGTATTTAGCAAGGTTCGAAGCGATTGTCTGTAATCGGCGCCTATTTGAGCGCATCCGACCTCGTGGTGTACCGCCACTGCACCCGGAATATCCTTAGCGATAAGTGCGGCTATATGATTCACGCACGCGACAGCTGGCATGACCAGAGTCCAGTTCCGGAAACCCACCTTGCCATCAGGTCGTCTGTATCCGTATAGAGTCTTCATCATTCACTCCTCGGTCCGTTTGCTTCCTACGTTGTGGACATGAACATAAGAGCCCTTTAGAATATCCGTGAGGGCATAACCGATCGGGAAGCCATATTTCACGACGTCCATCCCCACTGGAATGTCGACTAAGGCGATCTTGTGCCCCCGCGGGATCTCTTCAAGCGTGGATATCTCCACGATCGAGGGCAATCCCCTGATCGTCACCGTCTCTCCGGCCGCCACGTCGTCCAACACAGTGGCGACGTTGTCCAGTTTATTCATGATAAGTCCCCGCTTCATTGCTTTACTCCCCCTTGTTGGCCGAGATCCATTCCTCATTAATGGGCAACGATGCCCTTAATGCTGAGATACGCGCTGTTTTCGAGACTGTTCCCTCTGAGGGGCTCAGTCTGCATGGCTTTCTTCCTTCCTGACATTTGCCTTGCGGAAATATTCCGATAATCTCTCGGCCATTTCCTCCAAGAGCAGTTCGTCCTTTATACTCGGGTCTGGGAATACCTCAACACTACAATAACCCTGATACCCCAAGCTGGCGAAAAGTGCAATATAATCTTCAAATCGTATATCGCCTCGCCCAAGCGGCATATGCCGTGAATCTGCGAGATGCACGAAGCCAAGTGACCGGACTTCTCGCCGTATGCTTTCGGTCTGACCAAGATCTACATGATCGGTATCCAGGAGCCATCCAAACCGGTCCAACCTCCATGCCTGTATGACACTTGCCGTCTCGGCCACTGTATTCAGCGTATCGCAGACATCGCGCCGCAATGGCTCCAAGAGGATGTCCACTCCCTCGTCCTCAGCCACTTTGTTCAAATGCCTCAAGGAATCGGCCATCCGTCCCATGGACACTCCGGGATCCGAATCCCAGACCTTCCCGCGAAATCGCCCAATCCCGACCGTACACTGCCACCGGCCAGCCATCCTTATAACGTCCTCAGCAGAACGCATAGCTGCGCTCCTCAGCGAGACGTCGGGATGATTCAGTGCCAACCCGTACGAGCCGAAGAGCTCGCCCGTACAGATCTGACTAGTGGACAGTCCATGATCCTTGACCTGCCTCTCGAAAGTCTCTGCATCAAAACTCGCGGGGTTGCCTATCATCAGTTCGACACCGTCGAATCCGAGATCTTTCACTGCAGAAAGAGCCTCTGGAAGCGGCATCATCAAACCGGTGATGGTATGATCCCGGGGAAGACTAGGATCCACCCACATATACGAGGTTTTCATTGTCGGCTCACCGCTAACTTGCAGAGGCAGAGCGATACATACTTTGCACGCTCGGAATCAGCGCGCGACGTGAGCACGACGGGATTCCTTGTGCCCCAGAGGACACCAGCTACTTGCGCTCCGGCAAGATGCACCATCGATTTGATGAACATCGCCGCGCTCTCGAGGTCAGGAGCAATCAAGACATCGGCGGGCGGCTCGAAGGCAAAATGGAGCCCTTTCTTCTCACAGGCCTCCTTTGAGAAGGCTGAGTCCAGCGCCATCGGGCCGTCGATTACCGCTGATGCGATCTGCCCACGTTCTGCCATCTTGCACAAGATAGCTGCATCATTGCCAGATGGAATTCCAGGCAGGATAAGTTCGTTAGCGCTCAAGACAGCCACGTTGACGACATTCTTCCCCAGCAACTGCGCGCAGCGTATGGCGTTTCTGGTTATCTCGACTTTCTGCGCCAAGTTGGGAAACGGGGTCACGGTTCCGTCTGACACAACAACAGGCTTCTCAAAGCCAGGTATTGCGAGAACCGAGCAATGCGTGATATAGCCCGTCTTGAAAGGAGATTTCACGATAGCCTTCAGGAAGGTGTGGGTGTTCAGGAGACCTTTCATGATTGTGTCTGCCCCACCCTGGAGACAGAGCTCGACAGCTCCTTCGACAGCTTCCTCGGGGCTTCCCACCACGCGGGTTTCGATTCCGGCCACGTTCTGTGTACCGAAAGCGATCGGCTCAGCGACACCCCTTTCCTTTGCCAGACTTGCCATACGGGCTGTTTCGGCATCAGGGCAGACCAAGGCGACCCTGAAATCTCCCTTAAGTGTCTCCGCTCTGTGAACACAATCGGCAAAAGCGTCTGAATCTCTCTTCATTGCCTGTGAACTCCTTTTCCGGTCTCCGAGCAGCCGTCAGGGCCTTTGCGTCAAATCGAAGGCCGTGAGCAACACCAATCAATAGTCACGAACTTGTTCCTGCCCAAGCAGCGCCGCCCTTACTCCGTCGGCGAGGGCATCCATTTCGAATTCTCCAGGGTACCAGAGTATCTTCCCCACAAAGGAGAGTCTCTCTTCAAGAGCTTTCTGTATGCTCGTGCTGCAGGTCACCCCACCAGTGAAGACCACGGCATCTACCTTTCCCGAGAAGATCGGCAGGAAGCTCGCGACACCCTTGGCTATCTGGTACACATACGCATCGAGGACGGCCCGCCCGCCCGTTTCTTTGCTCGCCAGATCTTCGATCGCCTGCATATTGCGAACGCCAAAATACGAGTACAGTCCCCCCTCGTGGGCCAGCGTTCTGATTCCCTGGGCAAACGAGAGTCCTCTGTCCTTCAAGTATTCCAGTAGTTTCAAACTGGGAAGCCCCCCTGCTCTCTCCACGGCAAAAGGTCCCTCCTGATCACTATTGTAGAGATCTACCATGCGCCCGCCCAAATGAGCACTGATCGATCCGCCCCCACCAAGATGCGCCACAATGAGTCTTGTGTTCCTGTACTCGAATCCCAGTTCTCTTGCAGCCCGTCTCGCCACCGCCCTCATGGACAAGGCGTGTGACAGCGAGGCGTGTTCGATGCCTTTCAACCCGGTGATCCTGGCAACGTCGTCGAGTTCGTCGACGCTGATGGGGTCAACAGAATACGCGGGTACTCCATACGTCCGCTCAATCTCCGCCGCAAGAACAACAGCAGTATTGGCCGGATGCTGACCCTGCAGTCCCTCACGGGCATCCCGGACCATCTGTTCGTTCACTCGGTAGACCCCCGAAGAAACAGGTTTGAGCCTTCCTCCGCGCGCCGCAACGGCGGCAAGTTCACGCGGATCTACCTTCTGGTTCCTGAGGTAGGCNNTCGCAGGTCATACTGATCCGGGAACAGGGGCTTGTCCAGCGTCGCACTGTCGTGTTCAAGTCTGGAGGTATCTCTGCATGACCCATCTTCGTATAGCGCGACCCGGGTCGACGTCGACCCGGGATTCACTACCAGGATAAGCACCTAGGTCAGGCCTTACCCATAACACTTGCAGTAATGCTCTCGAGGACAGAATCTTCCAGCACGGCCTTGCGGATTCGTCCCTCGGCGTGGACCCTATCGAGAATGTCTTCGAGCTGCTCCTCGGTCGCTTCGATCCCTCTCAGTCTGACGTAGTACCTTATGCTGGCTTTTCCACTGAACGCTCCAATCTTGACGAATGGTCCGGGTCTTCCAACCAATTGTGGCATATAGGGAGTCATGGCAGCCTGAATTCCTGCGCTGTTCAGCCTGTCCAATGCATCGACAACGGAGCCCGACTCAACCCAGAAAAGCCTTCCACCGACAACAGGACTGTTGTCGGCCGGAGCTATGTGTGAGATATCCTGCACCAAGCGCGACACTTCCCCAATCTTGGAGATATCCACGCCTGTGTCTATGTTGAGAAGGATCTTCAGTGCTGCAGCAACCTGTTCTGTGGCAACGTTGCCCGTCCGCTCGCCTAATCCGTTGATCGAAGAGTGGATGGTGCGCGCGCCGCCGACTATGGCTGCAATGACCGACCCCATGGCCATTCCGAATTCATTATGCACGTGGAATTCGAGCCCAGTTTCCTCAGGAACGACCTTGCGCAGTTCCTCGAAAGCGAACTGGATCGCGTATGGAGTCCCGACGCCGAAGCTGTCCACAAATGCCATCGTCTCAGGATGAGCGTTGTGCGCGATCCGCTTGAACGCTTCCAGCGTATAGTCAATCGGGGCACGAGTGGCATCCCATCCCATGAAACTGACCTTGGTACCGTTCTTTTTGACATATTCTATGCAGTCCGTGACAGTGTCTACGACTTGTTCCATGGTTCTGTGATAGACGTACTCGTTGAGATAAGGATTGATTGCGTGTTCCACAATGATTCGATCGACGCCCACTTCCAGCGCAGCATCCAGATCCTTGGGCATAGCCCTGCAGAATGCCACCAACTCGCTGTTCAGCTTCATCTTCTTGAGCCGTCTCACGGCATTGCCTTCCTCTTCGGATATGATCGGCATGCCAACCTCGATCCGATCGACACCGAGTTCGTTCAAAGCTTCCCCAATCCTTACTCTGTCATCCTCTCGCCACACCAAACCGCAAGTCTGTTCTCCGTCCCTTAGGGTAACGTCGTGGATAGCGACCTTCTTGGGCAGCCGCTTAGCCATGGCTCCATCCAGGAAATTCAAGGGGGAAACCCAACGATTCTCGTCAAAATAGGGAGAACCCTTCATTGGCATCCCTGCAAGTTCTTTCAATGTGTTAGCCATCAAGTAGGACCTCCATGTCCATGTCCGCTCTGGAACTGCAAATTGCCAAGGCATTCTACGAAACACCTCGGCTCTGATACGATCGTGAGTCGATGCAGCGCCCTTCAGGCGTCAGCCCTTGGCAAAGTACATGTCCTGAATCATCTGGTTATCGTGAATCTCCGCCACGGGACCTTCCATCGCAATCGATCCCTGAGAAAGCACATAGATGCGGTCACTCAGGGGCAATGAGAGTTTCGCGTTCTGTTCCACGAGGAGCAGGGTGAGTCTAGTCTCCTTCACGATTTCCTTGAGAGTCCGGAATATCCTCTGCACAATGATAGGGGCCAAACCCATGGAAGGTTCATCGATCAGAATCAGCTCGGATCCTGACGCTATGGCTCGACCGATCGCGAGCATCTGTTGTTCGCCGCCACTCAGGGATCCCGCCTGCTGGTTCTTTCTACCCGCAAGTTCCGAGAACAACTGGTATACGGAGTCAATACGCCCTTTCCTGAGACCGCGCGATACCCTTGTTGTAGCGACTTCCAAGTTCTCGTTCACTGACATCGCTGGAAAGACCTGTCTCCCTTCGGGAACGTGGGCAATGCCCTCGCACGCTATCTTGTACGGCTGATACCCAACAATTTCCTTTCCGGAAAAAAGTATGCTCGAGCCCACTTCCAGCTTCACAAGCCCGGAGATAGCGCGCAACAGCGTAGTCTTGCCGGCTCCGTTCGGGCCAAGGACAGATACGACCTCTCCTTTGTCGACAGTCATCGAGATCGACCGAAGGGCGGTTATCCCATTGTACATGACAGTGAGATTCTTAATTCGAAGCAGTTCTTCCGTCTTCTCACTCATTTTCGTCTCCAAGATAGGCACTGATAACCGCCTTGTTTCTTTCGATTTCCTCAAATGACCCCTGCGCGATGACTTCGCCGAAATTCAATACGTATACTCGATCGACAGCTTTGCGGATGAACTCCATGGTATGTTCAACGAGGAGCATGGTTATCTTCCGCTCCTTCAAGATCTCCATGATCCGCAGAATCTCCACGAATTCCTCTTTGGTCATTCCGGCCGCAGGCTCGTCCAGCAGAAGAAGTAGAGGTTCAAGTGCAAGTGCTCGGGCTATTTCCAGCGCTCGCCTCTTTCCATACGGCAAGTTCGAAGGCAGCTTCCACGCGTCCCCGTCAAGTCCGACTATGCCAAGGAACTCCATCGCCTTATCGAACTGAGCCTTCTCTTCGTGTCGCACTCTTGCCGTTCCCAGCGCGATGTCCAGAGCAGAAGCCCTCATGAACTTGCACCGCGATACAAGCACGTTTTCGACGACGTTCAGATGGCCGAAAAGCTGGATTCGCTGGAAGGTTCTCGCAATTCCNNCCTCAAAGAGGATGCTTCCAGAAGTCGGAGGAAACATACCCGAAATCTGGTTGATAAACGTGGACTTTCCGGAACCGTTGGGACCGATAAGCCCCGTGGTTTTGCCTTGTTCAATCGCCAAATTGATGCCGCGGTTAGCGACGATTCCCCCGAATCTTTTGGTCAGCGCCTTCGTCTCCAAAATGTTTGCCATACTCATTCTC
>NZ_QXIU01000244.1 GCF_003570935.1 Candidatus Cryosericum odellii | reverse complement strand
TCACAGTAACGTGTCACAGTAACTAAGTGTTGGCCTCGTAATGACTAGTAGGATCGTTGGTACTTGACTGGATCGCCCGAACGAGACCGACTTCGGCGAGCTTTCTCAAATGCCGCGCCAGCGTGCGGCGATTCATGTGAAGCTTGGCTTCAAGAGCCAATGGTGTGTTGACGCCGTCTTTGAGGATGGCCGAAAACACACTCAGAGCCGTCCCCGAGAGCCCCGCAGCGCCCGCCTTGATCAGGAGAATGCTGGTCTTGATGACCAGTTCTCCCTTACTCCGCACTTCCTGCATCTGCGTGGCCAGACCACCCACGTAGTACTCGAGCCAGCCGGTCATATCCATATCGTGACCACGCACACTCTGCAGGGCCGCATAGTATGCCGAGCGATCCCGGTCATAGAATTCGCTGATGGTAAACAGGCGCTTGAAGTCATAGTTGCCACGGTACATCACCAACGTGGCCAGCAACCGAGCTGTGCGGCCATTGCCATCAATGAAAGGATGGATGTGCACCAGCTGGAATTGTGCTATGCCGCTCACCAGGACCGTGTTGATTCTTGTGTCTGCATTGAGCCATTGCACAAGGTCGGTCATCAACGGTTCGACTTCATGAGCAGGTGGAGGAGTGTAGACGGTTTCTCTGGTCACCGAATTGACAATCAGGTTCTGTCCCAGCCGATACTGGCCGGGTGTTGCCGAGCCTCCACGCACATCCTTGACCAACCGTTTGTGGATCTCGCGGATCAACGCCTCGGTCATGGGCTCGCCACTGCCGACGTATTCAGCAACCAGGTCAAATGCGGTGCGGTAGTTGAGCAGCTCGCGGACATCGTCCGGGTCGGCCTCTGGTATCGTCTGTCCAGCCAGCAGCTGGGTGGCCTGTTCAAGCGTCAGCTGTGTGCCCTCGATATGCGTCGTGTGATGTGCTTCTAGAGTGAGAGCGTTCGCCTGCATGTCGCGGATCCAGTCGTCCGACAGCTGTGCAGCTGACATGAAGCCAACGGCACGTTCGATTGTCGTCAGATTAGCCGTAATCGCATTGGTGATCGTGAATCTTGGCTCAAACACAGTGACCTCCTCGATTAAGTGTAGTCAAGCGACGAACTGATGCCAACTGGCTATTCCGCCAGGAGAGCTCTGAGGTAGGGCTTGATGACTGAGGTCACCCTGCAGACGGTGGCCATCTCATCGAGTCTGGCAGAATCGAACCTGTGAGACTGAACATACGCTTTGAGCGCTTCGAGCGCAAGGTCTTCACCCAAGGACCCGCGGAGCCTGAAGCAGTCGCAGATCGTCTTCTCGGGTGAGTAAATCCGAAAATGCCCCGCGCCCTCCCTTATGTGCTCGATACCGGGTGAGTAGAACCGCTCCGAGAAGCGAAAGGCTTTGACTGGTGGGAACGACATGCGCGCCGGCGTCATGTTGCGAGGCAACGCAATCGCAACACGTGGCGGGTTGAATGTCGTGAGATCGTAGTAGCTGAGGGCAGAGTAGAGGCAGATGACGGCTGACGGCATGGCCGTGCACACATCGACGAAGTTCTCCCACGCTCCCGCGGTTGCGCCAGATGATGTCAGCTTGTAGAGACCGGGTTTCACCTTGTGCGCTGTGCCTTCGGCGACCAGACTTCTCAACGTGCGTGCCTGGATATGGTACTTGCCTAGCGTGGACCCGCGAACATATCCATGTCCAGCAAGACTTGCTTTCTTTATCTGCTTGTCTGAGTCTCTCTTGTTCATATATTACTCCAATAAGAGTCAAGTGAAGTGAAAACACATCAATCCACACCGAGTATGCAGCATTAAAACGGGATGTCAATGGCCAATTGAATACTCACAACCCATGTGTCACCTACGGCTGCCTGCTTCGCGATACACCAGATTGCAGGTTCCTCGTCAACGCCTCACTCAGTTGATCCGTCACTCCCGCGAAGGCGGGAGTCCATCCTGTCCACAGGAGATCGTCATTCTTTGGCATTACGGATTCTTGTATTACACCTCATGCTGTGTACAATGTCTGCAGGAGGTCCACAAGATGAGTATCGTCGTTCACACGATTCACGGAAGGCAGTATGCCTATGTCTCTCGACGCGAGGGTAAACGCATGGTTCAGACCTACCTTGGTGCCATGAGCAGGCCGGACGTTCAGGCTGTTGTCGAAGGCTTGTCCGAGGAGAAGGGTATCCCTGAGCGCCTGCGCCGCCTGTTTTGGGACACAGATCCTGAATCGCTGGATCCGTCCAGGTATGCAACGGCCATTATCGAACGCGTCCTCGAGATGGGGGATCTGCAGGACGTGCGATGGCTGCAGCATCGTTATACCGGCACCACGATCGCGCAGGTCCTGACGCTTTCGAGAGGGCTGTCGCCACGCTCGCGGGCATTTTGGAACCTGTGGTTTGGCAGGGAGGCGCCCTGTGCACCCTGAATGTCTGCGGCCCAAAGCCGCACGCCTCCTGCCCGTCGTCGTCAAGGCTCTCCAACCGTTTAGCCCAGTCCTGGCAGGGGGTACTGCTCTTGCATTACAGGTGGGTCACCGTGTGTCCGTCGACTTTGACTTCTTCGCCGGGAACGAGTTTGACCCTGTTGCCATCCTTCGGACTGTGCAGACAACCTCAGCCGAAGTCCAGTCGCTGAAGTTGGAGCCGGGGACGGCGGTGATGATCGTGGACGGGGTCAAGGTGTCGCTGTTTCAGTATCCGTACCCCTTTGCCGAGCCCATGGAGTTGTTCAACGGAACGAAGGTTGCAGGAGCCGTCGACATTGCCGGGATGAAGCTCATCGCCATCATGCAGGGTGGTGCGAGGCGCGACTTCGTGGACCTCTACACAGTGCTCAGGACGAC
>NZ_QXIU01000243.1:225-3123 GCF_003570935.1 Candidatus Cryosericum odellii | reverse complement strand
CCGATTCACTGGCAGCTCCCCACTGACGTCGCAACTGGTTTCCCGGGGTCACAGTCAGTGTCGGCGACAATGCTGACGCTGCCATGTGACCAACGATACACGAGGAATGACATGGAGAGGGTTGTGACTCTCATGACGGAGTGGGATGGAAGTCGTCCGCGTTCCAGAGATGACGGCGTAGCATGAAAACCATCAGACGGGACAGTCAAGTCTTGCTGCTACTGGACGCAGCAGTTGCCGAGGACAGAGCAGAATGGATTGCGCACTGGTCAGCATCGAAGAGTCGGCGACCACACGACCATCCGGGCTTTCTTGAGGCGATGTCTTCGCCTGGCGAACGGCCGATGGCGATTGCATGCCTCTGTGAAGGGCGTTTGCTGAGTCTATACCCATTCAACGTGCTCGACCTTGCTCAGCTACCCTTCGCACAGCAACTGGGCAACTCACCCGGGGTAGATGTCATCTCACCCTATGGTTACGGAGGAGCAACATTTGAGGGTGACGATGCCGACCGGCAAACTGCTGAAGAGTTGCTTGAGTATGCTCTTCATTCGTTCTTCGCTCAGATGAATGTCGTATCAGAATTCGTGCGCGAAGACCTCTTCACTGAACACTTGGCCCCTCGCCATGACGGCGAGCATCTCGTTCAGCAGCAGAACGTCGTCGTGGACCTCCGGATCCCCATGGAAGAGCGCTGGCTGAGATATGCGCCAAAGGTTCGGGAGAGCGTTCGCCACGCTGAGCGAGCCGGGCTCAGAGTGGAGATCAGCAACAGCGCAAGCTTCCTGGAACCGTTCCTCGGCATCTACTATGACACAATGAAACGTGACCATGCCAAAGACTACTATTTCTTTCCCCTGGACAAGCTTCAGCATCTGCATGATTCTCTGCAGCCCTATGGAGAGCTTCAGTATGTACTGGTATTCCTCCAGGAGCGCGTCATTTCAGCCCAACTCCTGCTGCTGTCGGCGGATACGGTATATTCTTTCCTGAGTGGTACTGACGCTGCTTACTTCAAGTTGCGTCCAGCTGAGCTGCTCAAGCACAAGGTCGTTGAGTGGGGTCACCAGAGAAGGTACTCGAGTTTCGTGGTTGGTGGCGGGCTCAAAGCGAATGATGGACTGTTCCAGTTCAAGAGAGCGTTTGAGCCGCGCGGGCTCATGGATTTCTGGGTCCGGCGTGTTGTGTGGAACAAGAGTCAGTACAACTTGCTTGTAGCTGCCAGAAAGAAGTGGGAAGCGGGAATGGGCCGAACATGGGAGCCGGAGCCATCCTTTTTCCCTGCATATCGTGCCGACTCGGCAGTCGAACGGTCACAGGAGGTCATATGATCAGTCTATGGTATGTTATAGATCACGTGCGGAACGGTGCAATGTGGAGAGATTTGCGCCAAATGGAATCCTCTCAGGATTTGTCGTGGCGTGAAATTGCCGCTCCAAGGTTGGAGGAGCTTCTTACGTGGAGCCAACTTCACGTTCCTGCACATCGCGCGCTGGAGCACAGCCACTCTCTCGACATACTTGATTTGCTCGAAACGCTGCCCATCATGAAACGTGAAGACCTCATCAACGATCCGGGCAAGTACACAAGTGATGTGTTGCCCAGATCTGTTCACTGGAAGTGCACCGGCGGTTCGACGGGAGTCCTGCTGCATGTGTTACAGGACTCACGATACGGTGCAGCCAATTCCGCAGGTAGTTACCTTTTCTTCAAATGGGTGGGATGGAAGCCAACCGATCGCATCCAGAAGATCTGGGGATCGTATGCTGAGGTGCTGGGAGACCACCCGACGGTCAAGCGGCGCCTCTTGAACTGGCTCTATGGGCAGCCTCAACTGGACGCAAACGCGCTCAGAGCAGGGGATTTCGACCGTTACGTTGATGTCATCGACCGCACGAGGCCGGAGATCATCTTGTCATATGTGAACGCTGCTGAATCACTGGCCGAGTATATCAACATTAGTGGTCGACGGCTCAGCTATACTCCCCGAGGTGTTGTTACGGCGGCAGGCACGCTCTTTCCAGACTGGCGGAGGAACATAGAGCGTGCTTTCGGCTGCCCGGTCTTCAACCGATATGCGTCTGACGAAGCAGGTTGCATTGCGTGCGCGCGTGGCGCTGATGCTCTCTATGTGAACCCATCAACGCACATTGTGGAAGTTGTCGATGCTGATGGTCAACGTATCGCACATGGTACCGGGCGGATCCTCGTAACCGTGCTCAACAACCTGAGCATGCCGCTCATCCGCTACGACACTGGAGNNGATCGATAGTGCGGAGTCTCTCTACCCACAGCATGGCTGGCAGCGCCTGGAATCAGTGGATGGAAGAGAGTTGACCATGCTCAGGGGTCCAGACGGGAGCCGTTTCAGCCCATTGCTCTTCACACATCTCATTGATGTTGTCCAGAACAAAGGGTTCATCAGCCAATATCAGATCGTCCAGCGAGGCCTGGAGAAGTACACGATTCGCCTGAAGTTGTGGCCTGGACTCAGCCCGGAGGAACCCAGAATACGTCTGTCTCTCGACGGTTTTCGCCATGATATGTTGGCCGTGCTCGGTTCGGCTACGGTAATCGAGTTCGCGTTTGTAGACCAAGTTGAAGCCTTCCCGTCCGGAAAGGTGCCCTTCTGCATCGTACGTTTTGATGAGGAGCCAGCCCATGCGAGTGCCCATGATTGATGGCCTCCTTGCTTGTGACGCGCGAGCCCTTCGCTACGGCCCTCCGTTGTCAGGCCGGTGGCAACGTTCACATTTGGGACAGCGCATTCTTGGGCGCTGGCGAGTTGGCTGTCAGGGCACTGCGGCCAGGACGTGGGCGAATGAGTGATGGAGCATTGAGTGCTATTGTGTATGATGCACCTGAGGCAATCGCCGCCGCTGGCGGGCCTGCTCGAGC
>NZ_QXIU01000243.1:0-131 GCF_003570935.1 Candidatus Cryosericum odellii | reverse complement strand
TTCGAGGAGGGATTGGCGCATGTGGCGGAAGTCGCGCACGGTGTCGCCGTGAACAGCGGGACGTCGGCGCTGCACCTCATCGTGCGGTCGCTGGGACTGAAGGAGGGTGACGAGGTCATCACGACGCCGTT
>NZ_QXIU01000242.1 GCF_003570935.1 Candidatus Cryosericum odellii | reverse complement strand
TCGTCGGCTCCCAGAAGAGTCGTTCCGTCCGCTACAATGAAGTCCTCGCCTTTGTGCAACAGCATGTCTGGAAAGTCGACTGGGCTCAGGACCATGTTCTTCTCTGCATTGAGAACAATGTCCTGGCCGTCGTAGGCAGTGACGATACGCCCCTTCACGCCCATGCCCGACGCGTCGGGAGACGTGTCCATGTGCGCGAGGAATGCGATGACTGGAACCGCGTTCGGATGCTCGCAGTTGGCGGGAAGGGTCGCTGTGACATAGCCATTCGCATCAACAGAAGAGTCTTTCAGCCCAAGCCCTTGCAGCTCTGCGTCCAGCTCATGGGCAAGGACGAGTTGTTTCTTGGTGCTGGGAAACGTGACTGAATTCTCGTCCGACTGCGTGTCGAATGACGTGTAGTGCAGGAAACGATCCACCAGGTTGTTCATCGACTCCCCTTTCTCGGGTGCATGATTGCGCCCAGCATCTGATAGTGACTGACTCACTTGCTTGAGTTTCTCCAGTGCGGCCAGCGGGTCAACGATCCCTGATACCGCTGCCTCCATCGGACACGGTCCTGTGCCGGTCCTGTTGAGCACATCGACAATGAGTGCGTCGCACGTGAATGGAATATCGGCTGCGTGCAGGACGTCTTGTGCGCCGGTGCTCATCGTCAAGGCGAAGACCGACCGGGGACGCACCAGCGTGAACAGGAGCGCTGCTGCCCGTCCCACCAGCTTGTCTCCCCAATCCAGAGAACCGTGGCTGACCGCACGTTCCTTCTCGACCGCCAGGACAAGCGCGCCGATCCCCCTGCCGGTCAGTTGGTAGAGGAGTGCTCCATCTGCGACTGCGCAGAGAGTCGCGTCGCCCGACCGTATTGTTGTCCGTACAAGTTCTTCGTTTTCCGTCATGAGTCCCTCGTTTCGCCGCCTCGGAAGCGGCACCGTTCATTGTACGCGAAACCGTTCGGTCGTACAGCCTAATCTGTCACTCCCGCGAAGGCGGGAGTCCAGTTTGTCTCGAACCTGCCCTTCCCAGCGGCGGATCCGTCACTCCTGCGCAGGCGGGAGTCCATCTTGTTGTATTTAGGACTACAATGCTTTACATGGAAACACCAGCAAGGTTCAGGGAGGGATCATGACGTTCAGGGCATCGGTGGAAAGGTATCTGGGGGCAGTCGCGCAGCAGTATCACCGCGGCGACGCGCGCGAGGAGTCATACTATGACGTGCTCAAGCAGCTCTGGGAAGAGCTGGGGTCGCAGCTCAGCAGCGCGCACGCGACGCTGACCGTCCTCCCTCGTCAGACGGAGGCAGGCAACCCGGACATGCGTGTCTGGAGTGGCCAGCAGCATGTCACCGGCTACATCGAGGCCAAGGAGCCGAAAGAAACCAACTTGGACCGCGTCGAAGTCAGTGAACAGCTCAAGCGGTACCGCGCCGCCTTCCCCAACGTCATCCTCACCAACTTCCTGGAGTTCCGCCTCTACCGCTTCGGACAGCCGATGGGCCAGCCCGTGACGATCGGGTCCCTGCAGGCGCTGCAGGCGGGCATGAAGGTGCCCTTGCAGCACGAGGACCAGTTCCGCGAGCTGGTGGAACGCTTCTTCGACTTCCAGCTGCCCCGTACGTACACAGCCCAGACGCTGGCAGTGGCGCTGGCTGACCGTACGCGCTACCTGCAACAACAGGTGTTGGCACAACTGCTCGACGATGAGGGGCACAAACTCAACAGCGAACTCGTCAACCTGATGGCAGAGTTCAAGCAAGTCCTCATGTCCGACCTGACCAGCGACACCTTTGCCGACCTCTACGCGCAGACCATCACTTACGGCCTGTTCGCAGCGCGCATGCGCGTGACCGGCACCTTTACCCGCGAGACTGCGCTCAATGGCATCCCGGCGACCATCGGCATCCTGCGCAAGCTGTTCAAGTACATCTCTATCGGCGATACTCCCGAACGCCTGCGTGTCATCATCGACGACATCGCGGATGTCCTGGCGGTGGCCGACACGGATACGGTGTTCAGTGGCTACGACAAGAACGGCCGTGACCCGGTGGCCGACTTCTACGAGACCTTCCTTGGCGAATACGATCCTGCCAAGAAGAAACAGCATGGTGTCTACTACACACCTCAGCCAGTGGTCAGCTACATCGTCCGCAGCGTGGACCAGATCCTGCGCGACTCCTTTGGCAAGCCCGACGGCCTGGCCGACCCCAGTGTTACCGTCCTCGATCCTGCAGCGGGCACCATGACCTTCCCTGCAACTGCCGTGCGCCTGGCTGCCGCAACCTACAAGGCCAAGTACGGTGACGGCAGTCTGGACAGCTGGATCAAGGGGCATGTGCTGCGCGACTTCTACGCCTTTGAACTGATGATGGCCCCCTATGCCATCGGTCATCTGCGCATGGGCATCCTGCTCACTGAGCTGGGCTACACCATGAGTTCCGACGACCGCTTCAAACTGTACCTCACCAATACGCTCGAGGATACTGTCGTCAAACCCGGCCAGTTCAAGTCGATGGCTGGGCTTGCCGAGGAGTCACTGGCGGCTGGTGCCGTCAAGAGGCGTCAACCCGTCCTGGCGATCATGGGCAATCCCCCATACTCCAACTTCGGTCAGCAGAACAAAGGAGCATGGATTCGCCTTTTGCTGGAGGACTACAAGAAGGGTCTTGATGAGAAGAAGATCAACCTCGATGACGACTTCATCAAGTTCATCCGGTTTTCTCAGTGGAAGATCGACCAAGCGGGCGAGGGCGTCCTAGGGTTCATCACAAACAACACGTATCTGGATGGCGTAACGCATCGTGTGATGCGTTCATCGCTGGCGGCGACATTCGGCGACATCTATGTCCTGAATTTGCATGGGAGCGTCAAGCGACAGGAACACGCTCCAGACGGCGGCTTGGACGAGAACGTGTTTGATATCCAACAAGGTGTCTGCATTGCGTTGTTCGTGAAGAGAAAAGGGGACCTGGCCGGACCTCGCGTTCATTATGCTGACCTGTGGGGAACACGAGAATCCAAGTATGAGTGGCTTGGAGCGAACACCCTTGGGGGGACCGCATGGACCGACTTGGTACCTGCCGCTCCCGAGTTTTGGTTTGTGCCAAGAGGAACAGAAGGAGCCGAAGAGTGGCAAGACATGCGTCGACTGGACGAGCTATTCGAAATCGACTCCAGTGGTATCCAGACGCNNCCATAGCGTGGTCAGAGGAGCAGCTGAGGCGTGTGCTGACGGATTTCGCATCGGCAGACGGCCCGGAAGGTCTGCGGTCGAAGTATGGACTGCCACCCGATGGTCGCGATTGGACAATTCGATGGGCATCAGAACATGCTCGAAACGTGTTGGCTGAGCATCAACCTCTGACGGTCCTGGAATACCGTCCTTTTGACGTTCGTTGGACGGTTCTCGATCGACGTTCCAAAGGTTGGGTCGCTTATCCACGATTCGAGGTCATGCGGCATATGATCTCACCTAACCTAGGGCTAGTCACGACAAGACAGCTTTCCTCGGCAACGTTCCAACACGCATGGATTACCGAGCACCCCATTGATGGCAATACCATCTCCTTGCAGACGCGCGAGTACAACTACATCTTCCCGCTGTACCTGTATCCTGACACGAGTGGCGCCGTCACTGGGACGACATCCGAATTGTTTGAAAATACGCAATGGCCGCCAGGACAGGGTGGTCGTGTTCCTAACCTCAAATCCGCGGTTGTCGAAGGTTTGGCTAAAGATCTTGGCTTGCAGTTCCTTCCAGATGGTTGCGGAAACCCCACAGACGGCACGTTCGGGCCCGAGGATTTGTTGGCATATATCTATGCAGTATTGTACTCACCGACCTACCGTGAGCGCTATACTGACTTCCTCAAGTCCGATTTTCCGCGNNCGCATCCCGTTCACCAAGGACCGCGATACCTTCTTCAAACTGGCTGAACTGGGTCAGCAGCTCATTGACCTGCACCTAATGCGTTCGCCCGAACTCGACAACCCTATCAGCCGTTTCTGTGGCAAGGGCGACAGCGCCGTCACCAAGGTCGAGTACGACGCCGACCGCGGACGCGTCAGCATCAATCCTACCCAGTACTTCGATGGTGTCACCCCCGACCTCTGGACCTACCAGATTGGCGGCTATCAAGTCCTCGCCAAGTGGCTCAAAGATCGCAAAGGCCGCTTCCTCACGAGCGCCGACACCATCCACTACTCTCGTGTCGTTACTGTACTCTCCAAAACAACAGATCTGCAATGCGCTATCGATTCGGTAGTGACCAGTATCTTCCACGAGGGGGATACCTGATGTCTTGCGGGGATGCCACATACCACGGCTGTCAGGAAGGAGATTGAACATGTCCGACCAGACTGAGAAAGCAGATGTTGCATCGCTGAATGGCCCAGCATCTTTCGATTTCATAAGTTCCGAAGATTTGAGAAAGTCCCTTGAGAGCGACTACTCAGAGCTGACAAAGGCAATTTTGGCAAACATGTGGAAATCGGCTTGCATCTTGGCCGGCAGCATTGCAGAGGCTGTTCTCATGGACTACATCGTGGTGACAGGTAAGTGTAAAGCTGAGGTTGAAGATCTTGCTGTTTCCGGTATCGGACTGCAAAAGCTTATAGATGCTGCTATTGGAGTGGACGTAGTGGCTTGTGAGCAACTACCAGATGCCGGATGGGAGTTTACCCAACTGGTCAGCAAGGGTGCAGTGGCGAGGAAGTCCGGAGAATCCAGCGGCCTCAGAACAGCCTATGCAATGTCATTGGCGGTAGTGGATTTCCGCAATTTCATTCATCCTGGCCGCGAGTTGAGACTGAAGGAGCATGTAGATGAAGGCTTAGCTCTGGCCGCTCGTGCATTTGTACTTCGGTTGTGTTCCGATTTATCGAAAGAGTCAGCTGTACGCTATCCCTATAGAGCTGAAGATATCATGGATAAGGCACAAAGGGACGCGAATGCCCGTACAATCCTCGAGACCATGCTGAGCAAGACCAGACCGACTGAAATCACTCAGCTGCTGGACAGTGTTGCTCCAGATGCTTTCCAGGAGGAGTGTCGCAGACCAGACGAGACTCTGGAGCGAATCTCTGCCTATCCCTACGATTATGATAGTGAGGAGTCTGAGGGCTATGAGGATATGCGTGCGGCTGCCGAGTTGAGTCGCAAGGCCGATGCGCAGGTATATCGGATTGCCTTCGATTGGGGTACAGCAGCACAGAAACGTGCAGGACTTCATGCAATAGCGTGTCTGCTAACAGCGGCCACATCGGCTACTGCCGTCAAGGTTGAAACAGAGCTTCTGCAGATGGCAGACTTGGAGTATGCATCGGATGAAGACAGAAGTCTCATCATCGGGGATGTTCTAGACCGCGTTTGTAGCGTGAATGCTGAGCAAGATCTGCTGGAATCAGTGTCGGGCATCGGGGCTTGGATTGCGCCCGAGCGCGCGTCTGAGTTTACCAGAGCGCTACTGAACCAGAGCTTTCAACCGCAAATCGAGGAAGTTACTAGACAGGCAGCCTTTTGGCTTCTGAAGAATGAGTACAGGAATATGGTTCCAGAGACACAAGCCAATGTCTTGTTGACCGCGACCAAGTATCATGACCACATAGTCAATCACTCACAATATGAGGGAGACGTCAATGCCATCGAAAATCTGATCAACGATTGGGAGGTAGCAGCTGAGTCGTAGCGCTCACTAGGCGGACGAGTTCCACCAAGGGGCCGAGTCGGGTGCCGTGTGGTCTACCTCCAAGAGCCACAGTGGTTTGATAGACCAGAGGGCGCGTCACTTGAGCAAGACTCGCTGAACACGCGAATGGTGCGATCTACTCCGCGGACGTGGCATCCTCCTGCTACATGAGGGTCGTATCGGCAATGTACTCGTGGGCAGCCGCAAGGGCGTTCTCAGGCTGTTGATATTCGTGACACTTGTCCTGGATGCGACGCCTGTTGCACCAAACCTCAACACGCCTGCCTGACACCGTGAGAAGGTAGTTCTTGTCATCACCCTTTGGAACGTTTTGTGAGCCCGTCCACCGATACGTGGACAGTCGACGCCAGTCAATCAAAGGCCTTAAAGAGTTCAATGCACATTGCATCTCCGATGCTGATTGGTAGCGATGTTCCAGCCTCGGGTTGGTAGCCTTGTTGACTATTCGCCTAAGTTTGTCCGGAACAAACGGCTCGAAGCCTATAGTTGTTACGAGACGGCCGCTGCGTATCACCTGCTCACGATCTTCGATGGTTTCACACTTTGAGTGCCAGTCCGAGATGTTGTTTAGACACCTGAACAGCGTCATTCCCGTTGCATAGATGTCACTCTGGACTGAACATGGTGCACCAGAAAACCATTCAGGAGCCCTGTGGGTTTTGTACACCACTGCATATGGGGCCCACGTTTCGCTCACAATGCCAGCTAGTCCGAAGTCGCCCAAGCGTATTCCGGACTTGGCCACCATGACGTTGCTCGGCTTGATGTCTCGATGGAGAATTCCCTTTGTATGCAGGTGCTCCAACCCGCTGAGAATCTGAGCAAAATACCTGAGGCAGTCGTGACATGAGATGAACCGACTGGCTAACTCATGTTGAAGTGATCCGCCATCGACGTACTCCATGTCTATGCCAACACAGGCATGGCCATCCCAGGACAGAAGCACAACCGAGTTCACCTGAATCACATACGGATGTCTGGAACGATACTGCAGAGAGGCTTCTTGGATCTTCTCAAAGATTTCACCAGCGTTCCGAGGATCGTCAATTGGCACGACCTTCAGTGCCAGCTTCCTGCCCAGATGAATGTCATGTGCTTCGTACACGGCTCCGAAATTGCCATGGTCGATAAGCCTATCTAGATGGTATTCGCCCAGATCCGAGGGAATCGGGATCATGATCGCAGCGCCAACCAAGCAGCAAGCACGGCCTGCTTCTGGTTCTCGTCCCAATAGTGTCCGTCATGAGCAAATGTGGAATCACACTCTTCAGATAGTAACTCAGCGTCCTTCTTTCCGGCTTGTTTCGTTAATCCGAAACGTTTTGGGGAGAAGGATTGCTTGACGCAGTCTAGTACGGGAATTGGGGGATCTATTTGTTGGCACAGGAAATGGACAATCGCGTTCGGAAAGACAGCCCTCTCCACGAATTCGATTTTCAGACCGAAGCCACGCCCCGCTATCGGAAGCCGTGCTGCCACAATAGTGGGCTCATAGCTTTCCAGGAGACTTGAGACCCGACCTGCGTACCATTTCATCAGTTGTGCAGTGGTCATTATCTTGGGCACATCCTCCCTACGTCGATCTGTCAAAGTCGGTGAGGCATTGTCTTGCTCAAGCACTGCCCAATAGAAGTAGTTGGTCAATGTGAACATACCCAACGCGCATTTGTGCTGACTCGTTTCCATGGCACTCTCTCCATTTGTCTCCAACAAGCTCTGTTTTCGTAAGGATTTCAACTCAGAATCTCTCCGCAAATTCTCGTGCCTGCTTGTCCAAGTTCTGGTCGTCTACGTCTTCGCCACGGGTAGCCCAGGCGGGGAGAGGGAAGTTGATGAGGACGGGGGCNNGGGCGGGGATGTCGGGCTGGTGCGCGATCAATGTGCTGGGATGGACGATGAGGAAGGAATTGGGCACGCAACCGTGCCCATGAAGTTCGTTCACATCAGAGTCCAGCGCGGTTCGCCGAATGGAACCGTGATCTGTGGTACGCAGGAATGAAGTTGCGCTTACTGCTAGAGCGATAGGAGTGCTGAAGGAGCGCAGTTTCACAAAGTCCCAGCCCAGAGAGTCCATCTCAAAGAGAAGTTCACGAGTTGCTAGTAGAAGCCTTGCCAGTGCCGATTTTGGCTTGACTGCCCTTCTTCATTCCAGAGGAAAGACGACACCAGTCACGGAAGGCCAACGAGACACGATCAAAATCATCTTCAGATGGGAGAAAGCCACTGTGGGCCAGAGTATTGCGGATTTGCTCCAACTCTCTGAAGCGCAATTCTGCGAATTCCTCTTGGGGTATGACTGCCTCGAAATCAACCTTGTACTTATGAATGAGGGCCAACAGGTCTGTATAGTCAACATAGAACAGGGGAGAAGAACCCCTGGGAGCAATCCATGATTGTTTTCGCTCCTTGTCTTGGCGCTGTTGCATCTTCGTGCGCATTTCAGCATTAGAAGCAATATCCCACCATTTGGGTCCNNATAGAGTTTTCGAGACAGTACCACAGCATGTATAGATCGCCCATGCGTTGGGCTTGTGCTATCTCTTCTGCGCCCAGATATGGTGTTGTTCTAATGTCGACCAAGGACGGATGCTCAGCGGGTTTGGCTGCCAAGACAGCTCCATACTGCTTCTCTAACCGAATCGCCGTCTTCCTGTCAACGTCAAACAAGTCCTTGCCAGGAACGGCTTTATGTATGTCTCGTGACATCGAAATGGCGGTACGGAGGCGGTTTCGGTTAGGTCTTGCCAATTTCGCGCGAACGAAGAATGCCATAATCTCCAGGAAGGAAACCGGGCCGCCTACTGTCTTGTCGTGAAACCATGCAAAAGCGATGGCTTCTCCCAACTGAGTCTCCTTGCGGAGCACCAGTTGGTTGCAGAACACTTGGAACAGTGCGTCAAAACCGTCGTTCTGAGTCACGCTGACGCTATGCGGTTCCGTTGTCTTTTGCCGGGAGATCCTTTTCGACATGATCTTCTCCTGTGTGGTGCATAACATATCCGTCTCCATCCTTCAAAATGTAGTCGCGCTGAAGAAGATTGGATATGACCGATTGGAGGCGCTTTGGGATCTTTTCATCCACCGTACGAAGCCCTGTGAAGATTTGATCCCGGATGAGCTTGGGACTCCCGAGGTTCCTGCTTAGCCAACTCATTACAGTAAGGACCTGGTC
>NZ_QXIU01000241.1 GCF_003570935.1 Candidatus Cryosericum odellii | reverse complement strand
GTACCACGACTGCCTCCGGGGGAGCATCGACCCCACAGTAGGTGCCTGCGCAGGGTAACCACATTGCAGGGTTCCGCTGTCAGTCTGCGGGATGCAAGTCAGCATCGAGAATCTCTGCTACTGTCGCTGATATGTTCCCATCAGCTGCCCTTGCGACAGGACGTGTCCTTTCATGGCTGCGTCGAGCTGCGCCCGGTTCGCCGACGCCGGAAGGGACAATACTGTGTCCAGAGCGTAGATTCGAAAGTAGTACCGATGGGCGTTGCCGCGTGGCGGCATGGGGCCGTGGTACCCGGACGTGCCGGCGCTGGTGATGCCCTGCACGGAGCCGTCAGACAAGGATGCATTCGCGGGTACGCCCTGTGCCAGCCCCCTCGATGTGGCAGGGATGCTCCATATGGTCCAGTGGACCCAAGTTCCGGCAGGGGCGTCAGGGTCGTCACAGATAAGGGCGAAGCTGACGACGCCGTCCGGCGTGTCTCTCCAGAAAAGGTCCGGCGAAATGTTCTCGCCCTGCCCGGTGTACTTGACCGGGATGGGCTTGCCGGGCATGAATGCCGTGCTGGTGACCGTGATTTCCATAGGTGCCTCCTGAATGTCCGTCGTACTTGCTCGACATCCCGCGCTCCATGCAGTCAGGATGACGAGCGTGCATGTCAGGATCAACCGGAACAGTTGCTGTCTCAACTACTCGCCTCACAACAAGGATCCAGGTTCCTGCCTGCAGTATATCTCAGGTGATGCTAAGGGCAACGGGCCGAGTTGCATCATCTGAATTCCGTACGATGAAGGGGATACTCGTACGATGACGAGGACGGAGAGGATGTGGGGAACCATGCGTCGTGGAAGTGTAACATTCTCGGGACGGTTCTATTTCCTTCGAGACCGTTATACCTTTGCCGAGCCTTCGACAAAACACATGGATTCCCGCGTAGGTGGGGACGAACCGCGGAGGAGAGCATCCAGTGCGTGTCCTCGGGAGACAGTGTCTGGTTGTGAATGCCGGCTTCCCGCTTCGGCGCGGCGTTCGTGTATGATGTGAGAGTGGATGACATGACTGGTCTCGACATACGGATCATGCGGGCGACACCGGACATGGCCGGTTACGTGGATGAGCTCCGCAGCAACTTGGTCGTGAAGGCGCGTGTCAAGGTATCCATGTGCGGTGACAACTATGACTTCGACGTCGATTCCGTCCAACTGCCGTATAAGAAGGCAGAGGTCTGCTGTCCCGACCGTGTCTATCTCGGCAGAGATGACGCGGCCATCTATCTCGCATTTGTCGAAGAGCAACTGGTAGGACAGGTGTGTGTCCAGGAAGACCACAACAACATGGCGCGTGTCTGGGGCCTGCGCGTTGAGCACGGCCACCTTCATCACGGTATCGCGACGTTGCTCATGGATACTGTCAAGGCATGGGCTCTTGCCCGGGGACTGCGCTGGCTGCGCGCGGAAACGCAGGACATCCACGTGACAGCATGTATGTTCTACCGTGACTACGGGTTTGTCATCGGCGGGTTCGACCGTCTCTATCTGCAGGCCACGCCGGGTAGCGAGGATGAGACCGCTATCGTCTGGTATCTCGAGGTCTGAAGCCCTCCGACACGATTTCTCAGGGTCCGGTTGTCACCGGGTCCAGGGTGTTGACCAAATTTCCTGTTCTGTCATGCTGATGTCAGTGGAGATTCCGACACGGTCGAGCATGACCTAATAGGAGGAACACTATGGTCTTCCTGTCGCGGGAAGAAGCGGGAGCCAAGCTGGCAAGTGAGGTCCGAGACCAAGGATTGGTCTTCGACCTTTGCTGTGGGATTCCACGCGGCGGGGTCATCGTCGGATCTGTTGTCGCCCAGGAGCTCGGCCTGCCGTTTGGTGTCCTGCTCATTCGCAAGATCCGTGCTGACGCCAACCGCGAAGTTGCAGTGGGGGCTCTCGGCTATGCCGGAAACGGCAGTTTCGCCACCATCCTGTCACCCGAATCCGCACACGAACCGCGCGAGCACCTCGACGCCGAGATCGGCTTCGAGAAAGAACGCCTTGTCCTGTACGCAGAGCTGTTCGAGCGCTATATCCCCCAGACATGGGAACGCGGCGCCCGTGTGCTGGTTGTGGACGATGGTATCGCAACGGGAGCGACGATGATCGCCGCCGTGGATGTCGTCACCAGTATGGGGTGCGTCCCCACGGTCGGAACGCCGGTCGTGGACAAAGAAGTGATGCGCCAGCTGGTCGAGCAGGGGTACCACGTTGTGGCAGTTCACGCGGCCGAATGGCTGATGGCTGTTGGGCAGTTCTACGAGGACTTCCACGAGGTCAGTGACCGCGAAGCCCTGTGCTGGGCCAATCGAGCGTTCCGTCCGCGACGCATCCGATAGAGCAGGAGCGTCAGCAAACACTATCACCCCAAGGCACGTCACGAAAGCGAATGATCCGCCATCTTGACGGACAGCGGGTCTTCAAGTGCGAAGAGAGGAGTGGCACTACCTGTCAGACGTCACCAAAACGGCGAATGAACCAGGTCTTGACGAGCTGAGTGAGGACGACGTAGATCAACAACATGCCCAGCAGGAGCAGCCAGTAGAGGGGCGGCAGCGTGACAAAGCCCAGGATGCGTGCGATGGGTCCGATGACAGTCATCAGTGCGCCCGTGGCGACAACCGCCACCGAACTGATGAGCAGCGGTTTGCTGGCTAGGCTCTGGATAAACGGGATCTTGTTGGTGCG
>NZ_QXIU01000240.1:1552-3318 GCF_003570935.1 Candidatus Cryosericum odellii | reverse complement strand
ACTGGGTGACAAGCATGGCTGCCCTGGAATCGCATGGCCCCAGACTGGATTCCCGCCTTCGCCGAAAGCACCCCTTGTATTGAAAAGAAATACTCGGGGGGGAATGACACATGGAACGCCTCCTGCCCAGGCGTGCCCTCGCCGGGGAACACTATTTAGCTGTACACGCTTTCCGCTTGACTTGCGGCTGCCGATTTCTATGCTGTAGAAAGTAAAGTTATGGGCCAAATGGGCCCGTGACCAGCGTGACAACGGTCTGTGCAAGGGGAGATGTGCGATGCAGTATGGCACGACACTTGAACCGCTCACAGTCCTCGCCTGTACGTTGAGGATGCTCCGGGAGGTGCCCGGTGACGCGTGACTCCTTCGTCGCGCTCGTCGGCAACGCCACCCTGCTCCTCTCGCTGGTCTATGTCTATGACCTGCTGAATATCTTCCGTCGGCTGTCCAGAACCTGGATACGGCAGGTAATTACCGGCCTCGCCATCGGCGCCATCGGCATCTGCGTCATGCTGATGCCCTGGACCTTTGTGACAGGCATCATCTTCGACACACGGTCCGTCCTGCTGGCCGTCTCGGGGTTGTTCTTCGGCATGATCCCGACCGTCGTCGCGGTTGTCATGATGGCCGCATTCCGCGTGGTCCTGGGCGGCAGCGGCGCATGGACAGGCGTCTCGGTCATCATCGCCTCGGGGGGCATCGGCGTTGCCTGGCGGCACACGCACCAGCGTCCGCGTGCGATCCTCTCGTTCTGGACGCTGTACTCCCTGGGGGTGGTCGTTCATGTAGTCATGCTTGCCCTCATATTCACTCAACCGTTGCAGACGGCGATCCAGATCCTGCGCAGCATCGCCATCCCAGTCCTCGTCATCTATCCCATCACGACCGCCGCATACGGAACGCTGATGGTCCAGCGCTTGCGGCGCGACCAGGCGGCTGCGGTCGTCCGCGAGAGTGAGAGCAGCTTCAGGGTATTGTTCGAGCAGGCAGCATTTGGGGTCGCCGAGGCCGACGCGAGGACGGGCCGCTTAGTTCTCGTCAACCAGCACTTCGCGGACCTGCTGGGGTACTCGCGCGAGGAACTGCTTGCGCTGGACCTGCAGACCATCACGCATCCAGACGACCGGGCAGAGACTCGTCGGAGCATACAGGAACTAGTGTCCAGCCGGATCTCATCGTACGTCCTGGTCAAGCGCTACGTGCGCAAGGACGGAGGCGTCATCTGGGCCAACATCACCGCGTCGCGGCTGTGGGGCGAGGGGGACGAGCCCGACTTCATGATGGCCGCCATCGAGGACATCACGGACAGGAAACGCGCCGATGATGCCCTGGCGGTTTCGGAAGAACGGTATCGCACGCTGTTCGAGTCAATGCCTATCGGTGTCCTGTATTTCGCGCCCGACGGTACCATCATGTCAGCCAACCCGGCGGCCGAGGGCATCCTGGGGCTCAGCCAGCGCGAGATCGTGAATCGGACGTCTATGGACCCGTCGTGGAGGAACATCCACGAGGACGGTTCGGAGTTCCCGGGGGAGTCCATGCCCTCAACGCTCGCCCTGCGCTCTGGAGAGGCTGTCCACGACGTCATCGTCGGCATCTTCAATCAGCGCGAAGAAGCCTANNAGCGCAGGGCCATGGGGCACGAGCTAGTTCAACTTGCGTCCTTCCCCGAGCAGAATCCCAACCCAGTGGTAGAGGTCGCCCTGGACGGTACTGTTCGATATGCCAACGCGGCCGCGCTGCACGCGCTCGAGCGACTTGGTCTG
>NZ_QXIU01000240.1:0-1422 GCF_003570935.1 Candidatus Cryosericum odellii | reverse complement strand
TCGCTGAGGTTCGTCTACGTCAACGGCGCCGCCCTTAGCAACCTGGGCTACTCCCTGGCGGAACTGCAGCAGATGACGCCGCTGGACATCAAGCCTGCCTTCACCAGGCCTTCCTTCGAGGAGCTGCTGCTGCCCCTGCGGGACGGAACCAGGGAAGTGCTGGTGTTCGAGACTGTCCACCGGCGCAAGGACGGGACGACCTACCCGGTCGAAGTCCATCTTCAGCGGTTCCAGGGAGAGGGTCAGTCTTCATTCCTTGCCTTCGTCAATGACATCACGGACCGCAAGCGGGTGCAGGCGCAGCTGCTGCAGTCCCAGAAGATGGAAGCCATTGGCGAACTTGCAGGAGGCGTCGCGCACGACTTCAACAACATGCTGACCGGTATCCTGGGCAACGTGGCCATCGTGAAGGAAAGCATGTCCCCCAACGACCCATTGCGCGAGAACGTCGATGCCATCAGAACTGCAGCCGAGGAGGCAGCGAATCTGACTAGAGGGCTGCTGACGTTCAGCCGTGGGGCCATGATCCAGCCTGTCGCGCTCGACACGAACGCATCGGTCGAGCGGACCCTGGCTGTGCTGACACAGTCCCTGCCAGCGTCTGTCGCCATCGTCAACAAGCTGCAACCAGGTATTTGGAACGTCTTCATGGATCAGTCCCAGATGACACAAATCCTGCTGAATCTGGGCGTCAACGCCCGCGACTCGATGGTGGGCAGAGGCACGCTCACCGTTGGCACGCGGAACACGGTCGTCGACGCGGCCTATGTGCAAGCCCATCCCTTCGCCCGCACCGGGGAGTTCGTCGTGCTGAGCGTTGCAGACACGGGGCCGGGGATCGCGCCTGAGGTCCTGCAACACATCTTCGAACCCTTCTTTACGACGAAGTCAGTGGGCAATGGCACGGGCCTCGGCCTCTCCATCGTGTACGGTGCGGCGCACCAAGCCGGTGGATGGGTCACGGTCCAGTCGGACCCCGGCGAGGGGGCGCTGTTCGAGGTCTACCTGCCACGGTTGGTCGGACAGCTGCCACCCGCGGTCGTCGCCACCCGGGCAGTCGCACGTCCCTGCGTCGGCACGGTGCTTGTGGTCGAGGATGAGCCAGTCGTCAGCGCCGTCGTTCAGGCCCTGCTGTCACGTGCCGGGTACGACGTCCTTGTGGCAGCCGACGGCGCATCGGCACTGCACGCACTTGAGGCGCACGGTAGCGACGCTAACCTCATCCTGCTGGACATGACGATGCCCGGGATGACCACAGAGGAGATCCTGACAGAGATGCGGCGCCTGTATCCAGTGTTGCCCGTGCTGCTCACCTCGGGGTACACGTCCAGTGACGCGGTCAAGCACATGCTCGACAATGGCATCGTGCAGGGATTCCTGGCCAAGCCCTACGAGACCGAGGTGCTGTTCGCCACCGTCGCC
>NZ_QXIU01000024.1 GCF_003570935.1 Candidatus Cryosericum odellii | reverse complement strand
CCCGGTGCAAGCCGAGACCGTACGGGACGTCGCAGCAGGCATGCGGCACCTTCCGGGCGACCTGAGAGACGTGTTGTACTTCTATTACTACAAGGAGATGCCCTACGAGAAGATTGCACAACTCATCGGGAAGCCCGTCGGAACCGTCAAATCGCGCCTCTTTCGCGCGAAGGAAGAGCTGAAGGCCTTCATGGAGGCACATCGTGATCATCGAACACAGTGACGACGAGCTTGACCAGTTGCTTCGGACACACTATCACGTGGCTGTCGACGGCGTGACGGTACCGGAGCACGTGCTGCGCCATGTCCTGACAACAACCGAACCGCAAGACGGACGGACGGCCCGCTGGACGCCAGTCCTGGCCTTCGCTCTGGCCGGCGCCTCGTTCCTCATTATTCTCGCCTCCTCGCGCGTTGTCGAGGTTCTGCTCAGCCTCTAGACTGCCATCTTGTTGACAAGCTCTCCCTGACGCCCGCCCAGACCCGTCAGCGAGAGACTTGCGCTGCGGTTTGCATTTTCCATGGGAACGCTATAGTTTCTCTATGGAAAGGGCTTGCACACCGTGAAACCTGCCGAACGCAACATAACCAGGATATTCATTCTGCTCCGGTATGTCATCATTGCTGGAGGCAGCGTCTGGTGGCTTTTTGTCATGCTCAGTCAGCCCCCTCGGTCCATCGGACTCGTGCTTCTGCCCGGGCTGCTTGTCACCGCAATCGTCTTCAACGTCTCGATTGATCTCGTAGACCGCTTCGCGCCTCACAGCAGGATAGCGCGCGCCATCCTCCGGCACCAGATCCTCTTCGACGGCATTGCCATGAACCTCTTCCTGGGCGCGATGGGCAGCCCCCTGCTGATGGGTAGACCCGCGTTCTATGGCGGAACACGCGTCCTGCCGTTTGACCTCAGTTTCATCGTCAGTGGCGCCTTCATCGTCATTGCATCCATCGTCCTGCAGAACGGGCACTTTCCCCTGTACCTGACGGCAGCCCTTGCAAGTCTTGTGGCAAGCCAGGGATTGTCGATTGCTCAGCAGCAGGGCGGCGGCTTCATGCAAGCGCTCCGGTCAGCCAACTGGGGAGACATCGGGGCAGGGATGCTAGCTGTTGCGGGTGTGGGGATCCTGTCATATGCTGCCGACGAACATGTCAGGCGCAGGCTTCGCGCCATGGATACCCGTGTCACTGATGTCAATCGTGACAAGGACCGCATGCAGGCCACGTTCCACAAGTTGTCCTTTCTTACCGCCATTATCCGGGATATGGCCGCGTCTCAGGCCTATCAGCAGGTTCTGGAGGCCATCACGGACCGTGCAGCGCTGTTCTTCTCGGCCGACGACGCTATCGTTGCCACCATCGACGCGGACATGGAGGGCCTGTCCGTTGTCGCCGCCAAGAGCGAATATCGCGAAGCTCTCTCACACCTGCACATCCGACGGGGACAGGGAATTCTGGGCAAGATTTTCGACGGCGACGCCCCCGAACTCATCAAGAACGCCCTGTTGGACCCGCGCGCCATGCAGATCTATGGGACGCCCGAAGAGCCCGAATCGATGATGGCTGCTCCACTGCGCAAGGGCAACCAGAAGTACGGTCTCGTCTCTGTCAGCCGCATTGGCGTCGAGAATCCCTTCAACGAAGACGACCTGGCCCTGTTCACATCGTTCGCGAACATCGCCGCCTCGGTGCTGGACAATGCCACGATCATGGAGGCACTGAGGCGCAAGAACTTCACGTTGACAGTCACCAACCAGCTCTCGTCAGCCATCGTCTCCGCCCTGCCGTTCGACAAGGAGATCAACAGCTTCCTCTCCATCATGAGCAACGCGTTCCAGCTGTCGCGCATCAATCTGCTGATGGTGGAAAACGACCGCTTCACCCGGTTCTTTGCGGTACCGCCACCCAAGTCCCCTGTCCCACCTCAGGAGATCATTGCACGCATGAACGGAGGAGCGGGAGCCATTGGGCAGGCGCTGCGTGAGCGAGCGATCGTCAATGTCCCCAACACCGCCGAGTATGCCAACTACATCATGGCCGATGAGGCCACGCGCAGTGAACTGGCCATCCCGATGAAGAATGCAGAAGGGCGGGTCATCGCCGTGCTCAGCCTGGAAAACAGCCAGAGTGACTACTTCACCAGCGACGTCTCCGCGGACGTCCTGGCGATTGCCGGGGAGGTACAGGAATTCCTGCAGGGAAGGTTGATCTGGGAAGAAGTCAAAGAGCAGCGTAACATCCGCGAAGCCATCAACAGGGCAGAGCTGGAAAACATCGACGTCTCAACAGCCGAACAGGCAACAGCGCATCTCAGTCGCCTTCTGTGGCGAATCCTGCCAGGGCCAGGGAGTGTCATCCTGCTGGAAAACGCGGGTAACACGGCACGCCCCTGGACTGCCATCCGGGCCGCCAGCACAAAAGGGGCGGAACCTGTCCGTGTCTTCGAAAGCGAGTTGCGGGCTCGACTGGATATGACACACTCGCTGTCACGCTCGGTCACCGGCCTATTGCAGGACCGCGACCTGATGGTGCGTCAGCTTGACTTCGAGCAGCGCCTCGTCGGCTTCGTTATCGTGGGTATCGGAGAACACAGACTGCTGACAGTCAGCGAAACCAGTGCATTCGACCTCTTCATGGCCTATGCGGAGTCCATCGTACAGAAGATCTTCGTGAAGCAGCGCTCCGCCCTGCTCACGAAGTATCGACTCGCGGCGAGGGAACTGCTCGACAACTCCTTCAAACGCACAGACCTGCGACAGTTCCTGGCTGCCACGGCTCACAAGCTGCAGGATGCCATGGAGGCGGACGCATCGGCATACATCCCCTTCGAAGCAGGATCCAGACAGCTGGTTGTCAGCCAGGCCGACATCTTCGGGTTCACTCCCGAACCCGGGGTCGAGCCGGGTATTCTGGGCGAAGCGTTCAGTAGTCCCAGCCTTGCGGTCGTCCACGCTGAAGTCTCGAACACGATGGTCCCGCTCGCCCCAGCGGCCATGACCGAGCTGACCCTCCGCATAACGCTCGAAGGTGTCCTGTACGGTGTCCTGTACGTATCGTTCAAACGCCCCGTGCTTCTGACAGATGAAGAACGGCATATGGTGGAGGCTTTCGTCTCAGACTGCAGCCTGGTCGCCGAGAACATCCTCTACGTCCATCGCATCGATGAGCTCTCGGTGACCGACGAGTTGACGGGCCTGGGCAACTATCGCGCGTTCGTGACACACTCCATCGAGCAGTCGGAGCGCACAGCACGGTTTGGTGAGGAGTTCTCCCTCCTGTTCTTCGATATCGACGACTTCAAGAAGTACAACGACACCTACTCCCATCTGGATGGAAACCTCGCCCTCCAGGGCATCGCGGACATCCTGCGCCATAGCATCCGGACTGTCGATTCAGCCTATAGGTACGGCGGCGAGGAGTTCGTCATCCTGATGCCGGGGGCCTCTCCCACCGACGCGCGCAAGGCCGCCGAGCGTATTCGCGCGTCCGTCGAACGCAACAGTGGTCGTGACCACCGCCACTTCCGTACCGTGGTCACGCTGAGCGGTGGCGTCACAAGCTTCGAGGACCGCGTGTCTGACCCAAAGAATCTGCTCCTGCTCGCCGATCTTGCGATGTACCAGGCCAAGAAAAGTGGCAAGAACACTATTTACGTCCTGGGAAGCCTGGCCAGCCAGAAACAGGCTGAGCCGGGACCCCCGGAATAGTCCGCCGTTTGCTCCCAATTCGTTGCATCTGGGAACGTTTTCCCTATACTTGTTCTG
>NZ_QXIU01000239.1 GCF_003570935.1 Candidatus Cryosericum odellii | reverse complement strand
CCAAAGGATGCTACCAGCGTCAAACGACCCCACGTGGACTTCGAGGCCGCACTGCAACCGACCCTCGCAGGCAAACGGGTGGGCATCATCCGTGAACTCCAGGGGCTGGATGTCCAGCCGGAAATCGCAGCAGCCATGGAGACGACCCGTAAAGCAGCCGTGAAAAGCGGCGCATCGATCGTCGAGGTCAGCGTGCCGCATATTCTGTCCGCACTGCCCGTTTACTACATCATCGCGCCTGCCGAGTGCTCCGCCAACCTCGGACGGTTTGACGGCGTTCGCTACGGCCTGCACGAGGACGGACGGGACATGACGGAAACATACAGCAGGACACGCAATACCGGATTCGGCACCGAAGTGAAGCGGCGCATCCTCATCGGCGCATTCGTGCTCTCTGCCGGGTACTATGACGCCTACTACAAAAAGGCAGCCAGTGTACGCCAACTCATCACCGACGAACTGGACGCGGCACTGCAGTCTGCCGACGTCCTGCTCACACCGACCACCCCGACGACAGCGTTCAAACTTGGAGCGGTGACCGACCCGCTGGAAATGTACAAGGCGGATGTGTTCACGATCCCCGCGGACCTGGCCGGAGCCCCTGCCATTTCGTTTCCCGCTGGAAAGGACACCGCCGGTCTTCCTGTCGGACTGCAACTCATGGGTCCCCGCTGGAGCGATGCTGACGTTCTCTCCTGCGCGAATGTCCTGTTCACAGCGCTTGGAGGTGAGTCATGACCACGACGATCGGCCTGGAAATTCACGTCCAGCTGGCCACGCAGACCAAGATGTTCTGTGGCTGCAGCACGGCGTTCGGGGACGAGCCCAACACCCATGTCTGCCCCGTCTGCCTGGGACTGCCAGGCGCCCTGCCCACGCTGAACGCCCAAGCCGTGCGCCTGGCCGTCAGGATCGCCACGGCACTGGGCTGTACTGTCCACGAGGTCTCCGAGTTCTCACGCAAGAACTACTTCTACCCGGACCTTCCCAAGTCCTATCAGATCACCCAGTTCGACCGCCCGATCGCGACAGGAGGATCGCTTCCCATCGTCACGGAACAAGGCGGCCGCAGCGTCCGGTTAACACGCGCCCATATCGAGGAAGACGCCGGCAAGTCGATGCATGCCGCGGACATCACGCTCGGGGGTGAGACGCTGGTCGACTTCAACCGCTGTGGCATGCCACTGGTCGAGATTGTCACTGAACCAGACATGCAAAGCGGCGATGAAGCATACGAGTTCCTGCATAATCTGAGACGGCTTGTCAGGTGGCTCGGCGTATCGTCAGGCGACATGGAGAAGGGTGCCATGCGGTGTGACGTGAATGTCTCCGTCAGTCCGGATCCTGCGAAGCTAGGGACAAAAGTAGAGATCAAGAACCTCAACAGCTTTCGCAGCGTCAAGCGGGCCATCGACTACGAGGAGCAGCGCCAGGCACAGTGCATTGCCGACGGTACTCCCATCATGATGGAAAGCAGGCACTTTGACGAAGTGCAGGGAACAACGACCGCCATGCGCAGCAAGGAAGCCAGCAACGATTACCGCTACTTTCCGGAGCCGGACCTGCCCCTGCTGCAGCTGGATCCCACAGAGCTGGAATCCGTGCGGGCACAGATGCCCGAACTGCCCTGGGAGATGCAGTCACGCTTCGAACGAGACCTCAACCTCTCGCCATATGATGCGGCCCTGCTGACCGAGGAACACTCCACGGCAGAGTTCTTCCAGCAGACCATTGCTCTGTATGACAACCCGAAGAAGCTCGCCAGCTACATGGGGACCGAGGTGGCCAGGCTCCTGAACGAACGCGGCAAGACGCTGTCGGAGACGCAGCTGACGCCCGCGACACTCGCCGGCCTCCTGACGATGGTCGAGAAGGGTGCCATCAGCAACACTGCATCCAAGGACGTTCTTCCGATGCTGGTCGACTCCGGCGTGACACCGTCCGAGGCGGTGAAGAGCCTTGGCCTGGAACAGGTCTCGGACACCTCCGCGATCGAAGGATTTGCACGCGAGGTGATAACGGAGAACGTCACCCAGGTTGAGCAGTTCAGGAGCGGCAAGGAGGCAGTACTCGGTTTTCTCGTCGGCCAGCTCATGAAGAAGAGCAAGGGCAAGGCAAACCCGAAACTGGCCGGAGAGATCCTGCGGACCTTGCTGAAACCATAGGACGACTGCGGGGAGCCACAAGACACACTTGGCCGGGGTGGTTTTTTGTACCCTCCCCGCCCGGGCGAAGCTGAACTCGTCCTGACGGACACGGCCCACGATGATGTGGTCCAGGACGCGCACGCCAACATACTTGAGGGCCTGCGTGATCTTGTTGGTCGTGTCGATGTCCTCTTTGGAAGGGTCGCACTCTTATCTGGAGTGAGATTCCGAAGGCAGCATTGATACTACGACTGAAGGAACCACCGGACCCGGCGCGTGATATAAGAACCCCCTCTTCCCTTTTGAGGAAGAGGGGAGAAGAGAGGTACCTGTTTGAGAAATGCGCTGTCAGGAACTGTTGCCACCAGTCAAGAAATCGATCACTTCCGATTCATGAGACGAGAGGGGAGTCGCTGAAAGGCTCAGAAGGGAGGGGTACTCGGAACCATTGGTTATGTAGCGTGTTTGGCCTTTTCTGCAGCACAGCATTTCCGCAGTGCTATTGGCCGTTGTCATGCGCCATGAAGTCGTACCCATATGAAGAGACAACGCTGGGGCCTGCGCCCCAGCGTTTGACTGCAGAGTTCTACTTTGCCTTGTACGTCAAGTACTTCGTCGGAACTACCTGCTTGGTGGTGCCCAGATACCCCTTGCCGAACACATACGTGTCCTGATAGATGAGGAAATGGTTGGTATCTGTCTTGCTAGTGTTCAGATCCGTGTAGTCGGAAGCGTTCCATGCTGCACCAGGAGTATACTTCTCAAATGCAGAGAGCATATCCTGCATGTTCGCAACCTTGGNNATGCAACGCTTGGCATATTCGCCAAGACCTGCCGTGGTTGTGTAGTCGAGAGACCATGCCCATGAGGCAAAACGCCCAGTCCCGCCGTCGGCCACGATGGTGGACTCCACCTTCTTGAGGATGGCAGGCCAATCACCCTGCTGAGCCGTGAGGTCAATGCCAAAGGCACCGGGATAGCCATTTGTAGGCGAGTCAGTTTCGATGAGCATGCCGCCATACTTCATGATCTGCTTCAGTAGCGGTTCGGTTTCTGCGTCATTGGTGCAGAAGAATGCCGTGTCCTTGCCATACTTCTGGACCCAGGTCGGAACGTGCTCGAGGATGAACTGTTGGGCGCCGGCCACACCAACATCGCTGGTAGGATCGGGGGCGGTCTCGAAGTACGTCTTGACGCCCAAGTCAATGCCTGCCTGCTGCATGATGGCCCAGCGGCGACTCAGAAGCTCAATGCTCATGTGACGGGCGAATGAAATGTGGACAAAGTTCTTGGCGCCTAACTGCTTGGCTGACCAGATCATGAGGTAGCCACGAGCCAGACTGTTGGCCTCAGTGACAACGTCGGCAGCTGCGTCGATGACGTTGGGGTCCTCCTGTGGTGAACCGGCGAAGAGCAGGATGTCAGAACGCTTCGCGCGGATCTCCTTGAATGCCTCGGTTGTGCCGGGAACGGCCTGGTTGACGACGATGGCCTTCATGAGTGGATCGTCGGCAAGACCGACGATATCGGCAATGACTGTCTCCTGTTCAGAGGAGAAGTTGTCTGGATACGTAATCGCCTGGATTATGCCACCATTGGCAACGGTTCCGTATTCCTTTGCAAGTGCATCACCGCCGCGAAGGCCGTCTTCACCCTGAGAAACGGTGCCTGTAACGATACCGATGTGATACTTGGCCCCAGTAGTACCATCGCCTGTTGGCGTTGTGGCCTTCTTGCAACCTGCGAATACAACTGCGACAAGCATGAACGAAAGCAGTACTGTTAGCAGCTTTTTCACTCTTCTTCCTCCCCACAGAGATTAGCCGTTTTTTCGGCTATCGAAATAACAACAACTCACCAGAAGAACGTGGTACAACCTTCCCGGTCTGGCGGCCGACAGCTTCCCATTTCCTCCAGCGACTACTTCTCGATAACGATGGTTGTCGGCATCATGCTGACACCCTTTGCAAGCGAGTCCCCGACCGAGCAGTGATTCTCAATGAACTGCTGAAATGCTTCGACCTTGTCCTGCGGTGCATCTGTCTTGATGTGCATAGTAAACCGGACTTCCTGATAGCCGGGACGCACATTCGGATCGCCCCTGCGACACCCATCAATGCCAATATCTCCTTCGAGTTCGACCCAGAACTCCTTGAGGTCGATATCCTGAGATTTGGCAAACTCTGCAGCCGTCATGCACTGACAAGAACCAAGAGCGGCCAACAGAGCCTCGACCGGATTCATGCCTGTGTCGGTTCCGCGAAACTGTGGTGGTTCGTCCATGATTATCTTGAAACCACGGGACTCGCTTTCAACGGCGAAACCCCCGGGGAGCTTGCGCGAAACAACCTTGAATGTTGACTTTGGCATGCTGACACCTCCATTTCTGCTAGACAGCGGAATGATACGTCTTTCCCGCACCCTATTGCTTGTAACGATGCTTCTGTCAGATCGATTCTTGCAGGCTTTCCCTTGTTACGTAAGTGGAACAGAAATAGATCTTCCTGACAAAATATCAATCAGGCTTTTGTCAACGGCCCCCATGCCATTTGTCACTAGGTAACCAAGATTTCCGATAGTGCCTTTTATGCTTCCTGAAACAATTCCGTCTGCGCCAGGCACAACAACACCGTCCAGCGCGAGTAGCGCATTGCTTATGGCCGTGCTAGTTCCCATTGCTGCTTTCAACGCACAGCTTGTCTTGGCTCCATCGCAAATCATGCCAGCCGTTGAGGCGAATGTATTTTGGAGAGCGTTTCCCTTCTTCATTTCTGATGAGAACAATAACAGACCTCATCAAGGTCCCGTCGCTTGTTTTGGTGTAGTAAGTCTCGATCCGGCCATTCTTGCTCGAACTTGCGTTTTTGAGCATTTCAACGGCATGATCTGTTAAGGAAGCACCTTCTTTTTTCCCAGTTACGTGGCCATTTGCAATCTTCACCAGAGAGTGCTCCAAATCCTCCAGAGAGTGCAGTACCACTTCGCATCCGCCGCCAAACATCGTAGCTACTCCATCTACGACTGGCTCCAACGCTAGAAGTATCGCCCTATCCTTCTTGCTGAACTTCCTAGGTTCCTGCACTTCCATGTCATTCCTCTGATCTTTCATGGGCCTCTCCTGGGTTCCAAGTAGAGGTGTACCATGTCCTTACAAAATGTCAAGGCATGTCACAAAAGTGTAACAAGATTCCTTGGCTTATCTTCTAACTGCGTCGTACCAAGTCGTACGCTCCTCCACGTTGGCCGAGCCGACGTCTGTGCAAGGCGGAGATCTTCTAGACAAGGATGACAGCAAACTGCCTCGCCGCGGTGTTCACCATATCCAGTTGAGTGTGGATCTGTTGGTTGTTGCCCGAGGC
>NZ_QXIU01000238.1 GCF_003570935.1 Candidatus Cryosericum odellii | reverse complement strand
CAGTTGATACAGTATCTGAGGTTGAAACCATGAAATTCGCAGTCAGAGAACGGGAGCTTGCTGAGCTCCTTCATATGCTGCCTCCTGGGTCCTGGGATCCCAAGCGTTCCTCACTGCACCATAGGACTATGATCAGCCTGGTCACGCCTGATTCGCGTGAATGCGGGCCGGGGGCTATGTTCGTCGCCATCTCCGGGACCAGGCTGGACGGAGCGTCGTACATCGCCAGCGCTCTCTGTGCTGGGGCGGCCTGCGTGGTCGCTGAAACTGAGCATCCTGAGGTTCAGGATGTGCCAGTAGTCGTTGTCTCGAACTGCCGTGAGTTCCTGAGTCTGGTCTCGCAGGCCTTTTTCAACTTCCCTGCTCGTCGCATGAAGATGATCGGTATCACTGGAACGAGCGGCAAGACGAGCACAGCATACTTGATTCGTCGTCTCTTGCAGGGGCTTGGCATTGCGTGCGTCATGATCGGGACTACGGGCTACATCATGCCTGACGGCGAGTTCTTTCCTCCTGACGCTCTGCCGGCCACGACGCCGGAGGCCTTTGCGCTCAACTGGTATCTGGACCATGCGGTCCACTTGGGAGCACAGGTTGCGGTGGTCGAGGTTTCCTCATTTGCACTCGCTTTCGACAGAGTTCATGGCATGCGCTTTGATTGTGGGGTTTTCACAAATTTCTCGCAGGACCACATGGGATACCATGGCACGATGGATGCATATCTAGCGGCCAAGCTGCGTTTGTTCACGTCACTCGACGAAGGATCGGTGGCCGTTCTGAACGCTGACGATCCATCGTTTCCTGCATTCAAACACGCCGCCGGGCGCTCGCACGTCAGGACATTCTCCCTGGAGCGAGCAGCTGATCTGCGTGGTGACCACGTCGTTTCTGCGGTGGGAAGAACTGCGTTTCAGGTTGTCGCCCGGGACGGAGTCACCTTTGACGTGGACCTCTCGATCGGGCCAGCGTTCCAGGCATCCAACTGCCTGGCCGCGATCAGTTCGGTCGACGCTGTTGAGCCAACATGTGATCTGGGCAAAGCTATACAGTCTCTTGCGGCCCCGCTGTACGTCCCCGGGCGCTATGAGCGGATTGATTGTGGACAGCCGTTCGAGGTCGTCGTGGACTATGCCCACACGCCAGAGGAGTTCTCTGCACTGTTCAGCGCCGTGCTGCCCACTGTGAGGGGTGACCTGCTGGCCGTGTTTGGCTCTGTTGGCGCCGATGACCGCGAGAAGCGGCCGATCATGGCTCGCCTCGCAGAGGACGCTTGCCGCTGGTCGTTCGTGACTGTGGAGGACCCTCGCCATGAAGACGCCTCGATTGCCGTTTGCGACATTGCGAGAGGGTTCACCACCGACCATTTCACGGTCATCGAAGACAGAAGGCAGGCAATTCGAAGAGCCATTGCTGTGGCCAGGCCTGGTGATATGGTCCTGGTTCTCGGTCGCGGGCATGAGACAGTCATGTACTATGAACACGAGGATGTCGTTTTTGATGATCGGGAAGAAGCGCGCCTCGCATTGCGCGATCACGGCTATAGTTGTGGTGCTGATGGTCCGCAGTCGCAGGAGGTATGCGGATGACCGCGAAGTCTGCCATGTTGCTGGTACTGATTCTTGTCCTTGTCGACTTGGCTCTTTTCCCCCTCCTTATTGCGTGGTTGCACAGGATACGGTTTACGCAACTGATACGGGACGAAGGGCCTGCTTCTCATAAGTCCAAAGCAGGTACGCCTACGGGGGGCGGTCTGATGCTGGTTCTCAACATTGCTGGAGCCGTGGCAGCTTATTTCTTCGTGATGGGGCGAACGGGCTTGACACGGCTGGACGTCGCTACAGTGGTCTTCGTAGCCGTCAGCCTCCTTTCCGGTTTTCTGGACGACTGGACTAAAGAGGTCAAACACAGAAATGACGGACTGCGTGGCTACCAGAAACTCCTGATTCAGACAGCAGCAGCTGGGCTCTTTTTCTATCTGGCGTACCCATCGATCATTCCGACCCTTCATCTGGCGAGTGGTGCAATTCTTCTTGGTGGCTGGGCCTTCTACGTTGTTGCCATGCTGTACGCGGTCGGCATGGTGAATGCATTCAACCTGACGGACGGCCTTGACGGCTTGCTCGCTAAAACGAGTCTTCCCCCATTTGCTGTGGCCGGAATAGCCTCGCTCCTGCATCCATCAGGACTGGCCGGCATCCTTCCTCTGGCAGCTGCTGCATTTGCTATCTCATTTCTATGGTTCAATGGCACAAAAGCATCAGTGTTCATGGGAGATACGGGATCGCTTGCACTTGGTTCCATCTTCGTCGCGTGGACGTTTGCCTCCGGGAACCAGTTGTCATCGCTCCTGCTGGGAGGACTGTTTCTCGGAGAGGCGATAAGTGTGATGATTCAGGTGCTTGTCTTCAAAGCCTCTGGCCGCAGAACGAGGGTCTTCCTTATGGCTCCGATACACCATCATTTCGAGAAGCTCGGGTGGACCGAGTCAAAGATCGTCGACCGGTTCTTTGTCGTGAGTATCCTGTTCGTCATTGCTGGGGCACTGACGATGACATGGAGGTAACCAGTGATCCCTTTCAATTCGGCATTTGTCGTTGGGGCATTGCCAAGTGGATTGTA
>NZ_QXIU01000237.1:1123-2763 GCF_003570935.1 Candidatus Cryosericum odellii | reverse complement strand
CAGCCACGGACCATGCACGACTTTAGTGGCTTTCCCGATGAGCTGTATCATATCGGATATCCGTGTCCAGGCTCTCCCGAGATGGCGGAGAGAGTCCGTGCTGCCTTGGGTCCGGGCGTCGTCTCGTGCGACATGGAACGCGGCCTGGATCATGGCGCATGGTCTGTCCAGCACCACATGTATCCCTTGGCGTTCATCCCCGTGATCCAGATCAGTCTCGACGTGTCTCTTACATCTGAAGAGCGTATGGAGTTGGGCAAACGCCTGTCTCCACTGCGCGACGAGGGAGTCCTCATCCTCGGCAGTGGGAATGTGGTCCACAACCTGGGGCTGGTGGACTTGGACAACGAGCAGGCTCCCGCGTATACGTGGGCGCAGTCGTTTGATAGCTGGGTTGCGGGGTGTGTCGAATCTAACCACCTCGAGGAATTGACCCGGTACCGGTTGGCACCGTTCTCCGAGTTGGCGGTCCCGACCGACGAGCACTACATCCCCCTCCTGTACGTCGCCGGATTGCGCAGGTCCGACGACATGCTTACCACAGTGTTTGAGGGTTTTCAGAATGCCTCCTTGTCCATGCGGTGCATCCGGGTGGGATAGTCCGCGCGGGGAAACCCATATCAGGGCAGATGCCCGCGCTCTTCACAGGACAGCGCGTACGAAACCCCTCCCTGTACTGTAGTAGAGGTGGCAGCATCCGTGGGTGCCGCACTCTGGGGGTGACCCCGTAAGAAGGGAGAACACTATGAGGAAAACGATAGGCAAGGTCGTCCTGGCAGTTGTCATCGCCGGGCTCCTTACAGGCGGTATCGCCATAGCTTCAGCAGCGACCAAGGTACGGACCGTGACGACGCCACAAGGAACCAGTGTCGATGTTATATCGGTGACGGGCACGGTGACGGAGGTTTCGACCGCAAGCACGACCGGGACCAGTCACGGCATTATGGGCATGTTCCGCCGTGGGCCTGAGGGCTATGCGAAAATCAAGGACAACGCGGATGGGACAGTCTACACACTTGGGCTTGGCCGCGAGGAGACCTCAGGCCTCACGATGAAGGTCGGTGACATCGTCACCGTCGAAGGGACGTCGGCAACGCGGAACAGCGTCAAGAATCTGCAAGTCTGGACGTTCACGGGCGCCGATGGCAAGACCGTCACGTTGCGCAAGGCCGACGGAACGCCCAACATCGAGACGGTGAGCGTCGCAGGAACGGTGACTGAAGTCAACGTGCCGACCCCGACGGCTCCCTTGACTGGTAACACAACGAAGCAAACTCCAAAGGCAATGGCGACGATCAAGGTCAACCAGGCCGACGGCACCATCATGACCGTGGTTCTCGGACGTGACGCGAGCAACATCACCGTGAAGGTTGGCGATGCGGTCAAGATCGAAGGCTTCAAGACCCCGACGGACGCGAACACCATCATGGCTACCTCGTTTATCGGCGCAGACGGCAAGACCATAACTCTTGGTGGCAAAGGATTTGGAGGTTGCGGCATGGGTGGCGACCGGGGTGATGGTCGTGGGTTCGGTGGCGGCATGAAGGGCCCAGGATCTAGCTCAGACTTCCCTACACCGTCCAATACATAGTACACGTTTCCTCGCAGGACGTAAGTCGACCCCCGCTTCGGCGGGGGTC
>NZ_QXIU01000237.1:0-1050 GCF_003570935.1 Candidatus Cryosericum odellii | reverse complement strand
GGTTCACGTGTCAAACAAGTTCAGCATGAACGTCGGTAGTAAGTCGTTCGACGTCGAGATTGAGGAACTCAGTGCAGAAAGCAGACCAGACTTAACATCTCCATCCTCCAGTATGGCTCCGGCTCACAAGGTCGGCATCATGGAGACGGTCCTCCGGGATGCGCAGCAGTCACTCATTGCCACCCGCATGACCACGAAGGAGATGGAGCCTGCGTTCGAGGCGATCGACGCGGTCGGGTATCACTCCATAGAGATGTGGGGCGGGGCGACCTTCGATTCCTGCCTGCGCTTCCTCCACGAAGACCCATGGGAACGTCTGCGCACGGTGCGCCATGCCATGAAGCATACCAAGCTGCAGATGCTGCTGCGCGGCCAGAATGTCCTCGGCTACAAGAACTACGCCGACGATGTCGTGGACGCCTTTGTCGAAAAGTCTCTCAAAAACGGCATCGACATCATTCGCGTGTTTGACGCCCTGAATGACATGCGCAACGTGGAACGCGCCATCCGGACGACCAAGAAGCTGGGCGGGAACGCACAGGGGTGTATTGTCTACACCATTGCCCCGACGTATACGGTCGACAAGTACGTGGGTATCGCCCGCGAGCTCGAACAGATGGGTGTGGACAGCCTCGCCATCAAGGATATGGCCGGCCTGCTGACCCCGTATGCGACGTATGACCTGGTGGCAGCGCTCAAGAAGATGACCAGCCTGCCCATCCAGATCCACAGCCACTATACGACGGGTCTGGCTGGACAGTCATACCTCAAGGGGATCGAGGCGGGGGCCGACGTGGTCGACTGCGCCATCTCGCCCTTCGCGATGGCGACTTCCCAGCCTTGTACAGAGACGATGGTGGCAGCGCTCAAAGGCACGCCATATGACACCGGTATCGACCTCGAAGCCCTGAACGTTGTGGCACAGTTCTTCATCCCGGTTCGCGAGAAGGCGCTGGAGTCGGGTCTGCTGGACGCCAAAGTGATGGGGGTCGACGTGAACGCGCTCATCTACCAGCTGCCCGGTGGCATGATCTCCAATATGGTCAGCCA
>NZ_QXIU01000236.1:2955-3512 GCF_003570935.1 Candidatus Cryosericum odellii | reverse complement strand
GTCGCAGCGGAGATCATTCTCTCCACTACCTTAGTTCCCCGCCGAAGCTTGCTTGAACTGACTTGCAGTAGTAACGTAGACAAAAGGGTAATCTTGCCAACCTGGCTGGAGGACTCCGGTTACATCGTATTTCCCTCCGACGACGATCTGCGGATATCCGTCGCCCTTGTACACTATCGTACCGTTGGAAAGCTTGTCCGCCTTCTCCGACAAAGGAACACAGAGATAGAGGAATACTTTGTTTCCCGGCTGCAGCTCCCCAAATGGAATAGGAGGCATAATCTCCCCTCTGATAGTCCTTGTATCAAGAACTTCACGAACTGTCATGGTGAGAGAGAAATTCGCAGGGTACTTTCCTTCTCCCTTGAAGATCGACAGAGCAACGGTGTTTCCATAGGGTGACACAACCGTTCCCTCCACAGCCGTGGTTGTCAAGTCATCTCCGACTGGAACATCAATCGTTCCAGTGACTCTCGGTGAGCAACCCGCTACAAGAATCACAGCAAGCAGAGCGCTCATAATCATCGCAACGATTGAACAGGATCGTGATTTGGTTG
>NZ_QXIU01000236.1:0-2943 GCF_003570935.1 Candidatus Cryosericum odellii | reverse complement strand
TACCCTCCACTACAAGTGTAACGCGGTGGAGATGTTTTGGCTGACGCCAGAGTGAGCCGCGTGTTACCAATTTCTGTTCTCCTTGATTCCCGAGTAGACACGTGCCGCCACAGTTTTCATCCACACCCACGCTCGTTGAGGCACGACATACGGGATGCCCAGGAACATCAGCAGCCAGAAAACTGGCATGGCGAGAAAGCGTGGAGTGATGAGCATAAGCAACACCAAGTATGGCCAGGGCATAGCCGCAAGGTACAGGAGATACCCTACCGGAATGACTCTCGCAAGTGACATCCATGGGGAGTAGATCATTCCCAGGAGGTAGTAGAATGCTGCGTTGAACTTGGAGATGGGCAGCTGTGTGGGATAGAACGAGGGGAAGGAGGAGGAGATGCCTGTGGAGGTTCTAGCGGCGAGTTCAATGGCCTTCAGAAGACTGCCGTGGCTGGCTATGGTCGCACAGTGGTAGAATCCTCCCGCAAGGGCCGTCGCCACAAGAATGACAGCAACGAATCCCTTGAGAAACAGTCGCGAGGCAGGATAGTGCCGCAAAGCGATGACCAGAATGATTGTTGCGAGAACGGGAGACCCAAAGTACGCCAGATAGGCTGCGTATTTCCACATTGTGTAGCTGCGTATGATTCCAGCGGGGATGCCAAACGCCATCAGAACAGCGAACCAGCAGAGCACAACCATGGTGAGTCTGGTTCCGATACTTATTTTGTGAAATTGCATTGTCTTCATGCTATGGGCCCACCAACAGGCACCCTCTATCGATGCAACGCGACAAGCATGTACGCGTGCCATATTGGTTCGGCGTCGCAACGGGATGATCTCATCGCATCAGCGAGGCTTTAGCACGTTATACAGCGTGACCCAGTTCGAAGTACTGGTGCCGCGCAGTCCCAAGGTCGTGCTATATTCGAGCGCGTCCGGACCGATCCACACAGGTGGCAATGTGGTGAGAGGAAGCGAACCGATGCCGTGAGTGTTTCCAGTGATAATATCGTACAGGAACAGCTTCGGTGCAACCGTTCCAGCATCAAGTAGGTTGTCCCAGCTACCATATGCTACAGTGTTGGTTGTCGGATCAAAAGCAACGCCAATGTTACCAGCCTCGTTCTCGAGAGGAATGGCTGTCTTGGCCTCATATCGCGTGACCGATACATGGTCGGGAGAATTGCTGTCGAAGGAAGCCTGGACGAAGCCTGAGGCAGCCGGCATGAAATGCGTGTATGACGTAAATATGTAGGTCAAGACAGGGGATTGGCTTTGCGACATATGTGCTACGACCCACCAACCCTGATCTCCCCATTCCGGGCTCAGGTCGTAGTAGCCCGTGCGATCGTCGGCTTTGATCGTAGAAATGATCTTCTTGTCTTCGAGCGACCAGAGGTCCAGTGTCTTGGCCCATCCTGGACTGGCGCTCCCGGCTTTTTTCATGGCGACGGCAGCAAAGCGCCTGTCCGGAGAGATGGAGAACATGCCTATGCTGCCGGCAACGGTAAGGACGACGGTGGGCTTCGATGTCTGGCTACAGGAATATATGTGGGATACGTCATCTCTCAGCGTGAAATAGGCAAATCCGCCACAATATTGAATGGCAGACGGATTTGCCGCATCCAGCGTTCCAAGAGATGCATCAATCGTACGCCATACCTTGCCTGTAGTATCATTCTTGTTGCGCCAGTCCAGTGCCCTGTACCTCAAAGTCATTCCGTCTGGCGTGAACAACTCCACGTTCTCATAGGATGTGAGGTTGTCGTCGGACCTCTCGGATGCGGCCGAGGCCAGAAACTCAGCTTTCGTAGAGGCTTGAGCAACGGTTGCTCTGATCGAGCGCACGTCATCGAGGAAGGTGGCCGCAGGAACAAAGTCACTCGGCCGGGCTTGTGTTCCCTCATCCGCATATACTTGAAGAGTATTGACATTGATGATTCCAGCAGCATCCACATCAGCGGCAACTTTGATCATGTAAAGCACTTCGGCCGACGTGGTTACAGCCGAATTGACAGATCTGCGCCAGTCGGCAATGTCGTCTTCAACTGCTTTCCTGGAGGCAGCGGAGAGCGTGGTGGCATGGTCATGAAGGTACTGGAGTTCTCCGGCAACCATCGGCTCAGCGTCCGGGGACNNCCATTGTCCGGGGCATCCATTATACTGATGCCCATCCTGACTTCCATTTTGCCCGCTTGAATCTGCTTGCTTCTGAAGGTGATGACGGGGTCGGCGGTCGCGTGATAACCCTTTGTCGTTTCTGCCTGATCAGCAAAGGAACGTGCAGCCGTCATGAGTATCTGTTTGTTGCTCGCATCGGCGGCTGTTTGCGCGGCTGTTTCCACACACGCTTGCTTGAACTCAAGTGCGCTTGGAACATAGACATACGGGTAGTCCTGCCATCCAGGCTGAAGGACTCCGATGACGTCATACGACTGTCCGGCAACAATCTTGGGATACCCGTCTCCGCCATACACAATGCTTCCGTCGGAGAGCTTGTTGGCCTTGGACGAGAGTGGCTGGCAGAGATAGAAGACAACAGTGGCATGTTCTGGATCTTGCGACCACAAATCCGTTGGCGAAGTTATTTCGCCACGAATTGTCCTGGTGCCCTCAATACTCATGACCTTCACCGTGGCCGAAAAGTCCGTAGTGTCTGGAGTCGTCCCATTCTGGATGAAAGCAGGTATACTGTCACCGTAGAGAGCCCCACCATTAAGTAACTGCGTTTCCAGATCGACCTCAACGGGAACATCAACTGTTCCAACGGTTCTCGGCTTGCAACCTGCCAGTAGAACTATGGCAAGCAGAACGGTCAGGAATGCTGCGGTCGTCGAACAGATTCGCGATTTCGTTGTTGTCATACTGTGCGACCTCCTACAGGTGCTCTCAATCAGTGCGACGGATGTATCCAAGATCCATACGGCTCGCAGCACGATCGTACCT
>NZ_QXIU01000235.1 GCF_003570935.1 Candidatus Cryosericum odellii | reverse complement strand
TCGGTCCAGAGTTCCACCAGGCGCGTCAGATGCGCGATACTCAGGTCGTGGAGGCTGGCATCGTGCTGTGGAGAGTACAGGATGACCTCGCACTTGCCGTAGTTGGGAGCAACCGGCGATAGCTCTGATCCGACTGCATCGGGTTCGTCAGGATCCGTCGTCAGTGCCGGGAAGTCATTGTCGTATTCGAGCACGTCGTAGGTGGATGGGACGTTTCCCGATCCAGGACAGAATGGACAGCCATCGGTGCGCAGGTTGGGTCGTGCCTGTCTGTTGCCTGCCACCATCGTCCATGTGCGCAGAAGTGGGTTCCATCGTAGCTCCGCCATCGTGGTCCTCCTGTTTCTCAACAGTGCCGTAGCACTGGCTTTTCATCATGTATTATAGCCTAATACCTGCATTGGTACAGGCCAAGCGATACTGCCTGCCGTGTCACCCACTGAGAATGCGCGCGAACCATGAGGCATAGAAACGTCCAATATCACCAACTTCTTGGTCTTTCCTGCCTTCAGATATGTCTGTGCCTTGACCATCGAGAATTCTTTTCCCGCTGCTCTTTTCGCATCCAAAGAGCCAACAGTATTCTGTCACCCTTCACGCCTGTCTTGGATGAATTGATGCGGTTGCTTGACACTGCTGGATACGGAGATATGATAAAAATGTAGTAATAGTCTGTCCTTGAGCGGGACAACAAGAGAGGTGTTTAAATGCTTAAGAAGAAAACTATTCTTGATTTTTATAACATGAAGAGCAAGGGAGAGAAGGTCGCCTGGATCACCGCTTACGACGCCCCCATAGCTGCGTTGGCTGAGACTTCTGGCTTGGATATGCTGCTCGTGGGTGATAGCTTGGGAATGTGTGTCTGTGGTTACGACGGTACGGTGCCAGTGACGATGGAACAGTGCCTGCACCATACGCGGGCTGTCCGCACTGGTGCTCCCAATACTTTTGTCATCGGCGATATGCCCTTCCTCTCGTATCAGGTTTCGGTGGAGGAGGCGGTACGCAATGCTGGCCGCTTTCTGAAGGAAGCCGGGGCGGATGCCATCAAGCTTGAGGGCGGGGTGCGTGTCGGCCGCCAGATCAGGGCCATCGCCGACGCCGGTATCGTGGTCTTTGGTCACATTGGCCTCACACCGCAGTCTAGTGGCCAGATGGGTGGGTACAAAGCCCAAGGGCGTACAGTGGAATCGGCGCGCCTGGTAATCCAGGATGCTCTGGCCGTACAGGAGGCCGGTGCTCACTTCCTGCTGGTGGAAGGTGTCACGCCGGAGGTTACACGCGTGATTCACGAACATCTGCGCATCCCAGTTTATTCGATCGGTGCAGGTCCAGAGGCGGATGGTCAATTGTTGATCGTCTCCGACTTGCTGGGGATATTCCAAGCCTTTACGCCCCATTTTGTCAAGAAATACGCTCATCTGTCCGATGATATTCAGCGTGCTTTTGGTGAGTACTGCACTGAGGTGCGTTCTGGTGTCTTCCCTGATCCTGAACACGTGTATAACATGAAAGAAGGGGAGTCGGATAAACTGGGCGCATTAGAGCAGGAAATGTTTGGCGCCAAGTCGTAAGGAAGCAGCCCTTTCCAGGATAATCAAGCGTACCCAACGAAGAGCAAGAAGGGTGCGGCCTGTACAGTAGATAGTTTGTCAACCTTTAGCCCCAGAGCGCAATATGCTCTGGGGCTAGTCATAACTGCAAATCTTTGTCTCCCCGGCTACCCTGACTATGGCGAGCTCCATTCCCACTGCTCCCCTCTCATCCAAAGGGCCAACAGTATTCTGTTACCCTTCACGTCCTTTTTCTCATGAGTTGACGGAGCAGTCCACCCTCCATCTTGGATGAATCGATGCTGCCTGCTTGTTCATGCAGTCCCTACAGACTATACTAATAATATGATCCAGTATGTGCTGAAGAGGTGGAGGGGATGATGAGTGGAACGGTTCTCGTGACTGGTGGCGCTGGATACATTGGGTCGCACACTGTACGGAAGCTTGTACGGAACGGCTATCAGGTTGCCGTGTTTGACAATCTTTCCAAGGGGCATCGCTGGGCCGTTTCACAGGATGTCCCGCTTATTGTTGGCGACATCGCCGACACCGCCCATGTTGCGATGACCATCCGGCAGTTTCACGTTACGAGCATTATCCACTTCGCAGCCTGCAGTCTTGTCGGCGAATCGATGATTGAGCCTCGCACCTACTACACGAACAATGTGATCGGTACGCTGCATCTTCTCGACGCCATGCGTGCAACCGGCGTCGACCGCATCGTCTTTTCCAGCTCGGCTGCTGTTTATGGAGAGCCAACCACCGTTCCAATAGGCGAGGACAGCGCTTTGGCGCCGACCAATGTCTATGGGCGAACCAAGGTGGTCATCGAGGGAATTTTGCATGACTACGTGGTGGCATATGGGCTGCGCTCGGTCTCCCTGAGGTATTTCAATGCGGCCGGGGCCGACCCCAATGGTGGAATTGGCGAGGACCATGATCCGGAGACACATCTGATACCTCTGGTACTACAGGCAGCGGCTGGTCGGAGATCGTCGGTGAGTGTGTTCGGGCGGGACTATTCGACGGCTGACGGCACCTGCGTCCGAGACTACGTCCACGTGAATGATCTTGCAGATGCCCATGTTCTTGCCCTGGAGTCACTCGAGCGGCAGGCGGAGGCTACGTATAACCTGGGAAATGGTGAAGGATTCTCGGTGAAACAGATCATCGAGACTGCCCAACGGATCGTGGGACACGACATATCAATTCTTGAGGCGGATCGGCGCGCGGGAGACCCTGCTGTGCTCGTCGCCAGCAATCGGCGCGCGTGCAGAGAACTGGGGTGGACGCCTCAGCTGGTGGACCTCGAGGCTATTGTCCGGACCGCGTGGAACTGGGAGCAGCATCGACCGATCCGCTAATCATGCATGGCGAGGATGTCTGATTCTTGTCCCTTTGACCAGTCTAGGTAATGCCGTAGAATAGATAGGCGGCAAGATACCAGGCCGACCCGAAAACTGACTCTCGGAGGCACGAATGCGTGGCCAGTACGTCTCGTTAGCCATGAATCTCGTAATTGGGCTATCCTTTTTCCTGTACGGCATGAAACTACTGGGCGACGGACTTCAGAAAGCGGCTGGGGACTCGCTCAGACGCATCTTGCAGGCCCTCACGAACAGCCCCATCAAGGGTGTTCTCGTTGGGTTGACTGTGACGAGTATCATCCAGAGCAGCTCGGCGACGACCGTGATGCTCGTTGGGTTCGCGAATGCAGGGCTCATGACACTGAGTCAGGCGATGGGCGTGATCTTCGGTGCGAATATCGGCACGACGATCACTGCTCAGATCATCGTGTTCAAGCTTAATGACGTAATCTGGGCGTTCATTTTCGTCGGGGTTCTGATGGAGTTTTTTGTGAAGAGAAGGACGACGAAGGCTGTGGGCGAAGCTATCCTCGGTTTTGGCATCTTGTTCTTTGGGCTGTACTTCATGTCTGATGCTCTTGCACCATTGAAGGCAAACCAGTCATTCATAGACTTCCTTGTGAGGTTTGGGCGCGTTCCCGCACTGGGAATCCTCGCCGGAGCGGTGTTCACAGGTGTTATCCANNTCCGTCACGACAAGCCTGGTTGTTGCACTCTCGCTTCAGGGGATGATCACTCTTCCGTCCGCCATTGCGCTGGTGTTGGGGGCGAACATTGGCACGACCGTGACAGCTGGATTGGCGAGTATCGGCACGAATATCGTCAGTCGTAGAACCGCGCTGACACATTTCCTATTCAACTTTCTTGGTGTCATCCTCATCTTCCCGTTCCTGGTACCGTTTACGCG
>NZ_QXIU01000234.1 GCF_003570935.1 Candidatus Cryosericum odellii | reverse complement strand
CAAATATAGTGACTGACAGTTGTATCGGAATAGCCGATAAATATCTTGGGGTTTTTTCGGATAACATCAAAATCGATATAAGGAAGCATACGTACGCTCTCTTCGCCGCCGATACAGCTGAATATTGCTTTGATATCAGGGTTACGGAAAGCATCCATCAAATCTTGAGCTCTTTTTTCCGGATGGTGATATAAAAACTCTCTGCCTATNNTCTTCAAGCCGTTTCTTCCCGAGATCATAACGCCAACGTGTTTCAGCATCTCCCGCTCCGCCCCATGATAAGCTGACGGTAGCTACCAAATCCCCAGGTTTCAGTTTTAGAGGTTTTATCAATTCCAGCATAATCTCGCTCTCACTGATTTGACTTCCTTCCTGCGAGAGGTGTCACTTCTTAAATGGGGTCCGCTCGGAATTCGTTTGCCACTGGCGAAGCAGCTCTCGGCAGATACTCAGCGCTTCCATACCCAGCCCTTCGCCGCATGCCGTGAGCAGCCTGGCGATGGTTTCGCGAGAGGTGTTTGTGTCCACACGCATGTTCTGAAGGAGCTTGTCCACCGCAATCGCCTGTTTTTCCAAGGGCAGGACGACTGCCTGGACTTCGGCGATGCGCTTGGCATAGTTGCTGTCGACCGCGGTCACAAAGAGGCGGAACGTCCAGAATGCGGAACTCATGTCGAGGTGGTCAGGGTCTCCCGCGGCATAGGGGTCCGGGTATCCAGGAACTGTCTCCATCATGGCCAGTGGATACCACGGCGTATAGGGAAGCTCGTCGGGAATTCCGGAGGCTCGCCAGACAGTCACGGACTGTGGCTCGGGGGCCTGGCTCCTCAGCTCAGTTACAGAGGATTCCTGTGTGGTCCAGACCGAAATTGGACGCATGGTGGTCTGAGTCACGTTCTTATGGAAGCTGCCGCTCATTTCCAGAGCCTGCTGGATAGACTGTCCATGGGGGGTGACGCAGCGCAGGCACGCCATGACATCACCAAGGGACACAAGGTGCTGTGGCACGTATGAAAACGGCATGTTGTCCAATGGGAACTCTTGTCCCGTGAGCATGAAGAGTCCTGTCTGCTGCCGGCTGGTGCTCAATGAAGAAGCATTGATCTCGGGCGGTCCGTAGGCCTTCTTGAAATCAAAAGGTTCTGTTCCGGAGGGATCGTGCCACCCGCGCTGTATGGCGTGGGCCTCCAGGTCCGCCGATGCCAGGAACCGGTCTGTGTTCGCCAGGTCGACCTGACGGGAGATGAGATAGTTTGGCAGGAGGACAATCGCATCGTCGGGAACGCGTTCCGCCAGCCACTCGTGTCCCCCGGGTATCTGAAGGATCCACGCCTCGTGCTGGTCCGCGACCGTGATGATACGAGCATCGCAGTAGCCGTATTCTTTGATAAGCCGACCCGCCAGCAGGACGCCCTCACGGGCGGAGTGGGCCTGTTGGGCGACCAGTTGTGGCAGGAAGTGGCCAATGCCACCCCGCTCCAGTTCAGGCTGTTGTTCCCGTGTGCCTGCGGCGCTGTCGCAGCAAATATTGACGCCCTTGCTGTTGAGAAAACTGTCTGCGAAGTCCTGTCCGACCAGTTCTGTCCAGTCGTAGGCCAGAGTGTCCTTGGGTACAGAAAGTTCCAGAGAGGTGTGTGGCTCGCGGTAGAGCAGTGTTCCGTCACTCAGCCGCGTAGCGCCAGGATGTTCGCCGACCTTGATGATATGGTGACGTACGACCAGCCGGTGTGCATCATCTTCATTGTGTCCAATGACAAGGCAACCCGACTGCGATGCGGACCGGCCGACGACAATCGTCGTGCAGTCCAGTTCATCGCCTTCAAGTCTGGACGGGCGCATCATCGCTGCTCCAGTGTTTGTATGGCACCGGCGATACGGGTCAGTCCCTCTTGCACCGTCGAGCGTGGACATGCGATGTTCATGCGTGCAAAGCCTTCGCCGCCGGGACCAAAGGCGCAACCCTCGTCCAGACCTACTTTTGCTTTCTTGCGCAGGAAGTCAGAGAGCTGATGGACGTCCATGCCGAGCGCACGGAAGTCGAGCCACATCAGATACGTCCCCTCAATGGGCATGACCTTGACCTGTGGCATGTGATCCTGTACAAACAGACGGACATACGTCACGTTGCCTTCTATGTAGTGCAGCATCTGGGTGAGCCAGTCGTCGCCTTCCCGGAACGAGGCTTCGAGCGCAGTGTACCCAAATGGCGTGACGCTGCCCACGGCTCCGTTGATGCGCCGTTGCATCGCTGCGCGCATCCTGGGGTTGGGAACGACGATGAAACTGGTGGCGAGACCGGCAAGATTGAACGTCTTCGATGGTGCCATGCACACGATACTGTTCTGCTCCAGCTCGGGACTCAGAGAGGAAAACGGGACATGGTGCGAACCATTCAGCAGCAGTTCGCAGTGTATTTCGTCGGAGACGACGACTGCATCATTGGCCAGGGCGATCTCACCGACAGCCATCAGCTCGTCCCGTGACCAGACACGGCCTACGGGATTGTGCGGGCTGCACAGGATGATCATCTTCGTGTGTGAGGGACACGGCGACATGCCGGACATGTGCGGCTGAAAGATGTCCTTCATCCCGGCGAGGTCCATCACGTACCGGTGGCCGTTCCACTGCAGCTGGTTGTTGGCAACTTGACAGCCGTTCTCACGGATGGCAGACCAGAATGGGTAGTAGACTGGGCTTTGAAGGACGACTTCGTCCCCCGGGCTCGTGAATGCGCGCACCGCAGCATGCAGAGCGGGCACGACGCCAGGGGTGAACAGCAGCCACTCAGGATCGACTTTCCACTGGTAGTTGCGCCACAGGCGCTGTGTAATGGCTTCCAGGACGGACGGACTTGCACATGAATAGCCGTAGCACTCGTGCTGGGCACGCCGTATCAGTGCTTCAGTGACCGGTTTTGGTATCGGGAAGTCCATGTCGGCCACCCACATCGGCAAGACGTCCTCACTCCCAAAGACGGTACAGCTCTGATCCCACTTGACGCAACCCGTGTTGTGTCGTTCAAGCCCGTGTTCGAAGTCGTAGTTCATTTTCCTCTCCTTTATGTTCGGGATGTCGCCATCACATCGACGTGCCTGACAGGGGCGACCGTGCCTGCAGGAAATCCATGCAAGTATACCAGCATTTTTCTGGCTGGGTGTTATCGTGGAGAGGTTCGGACTCGGCGCCGGGTTGTGCAACGACGCCGGTATGTTTGGTGAAGTGAAACGGCGCGCGCTGACGCTGAAGGATCTCGATCCCGCAAGAGTGTGGAGCTAGAAGCGCAGCAGGCCCATGACCGCGAAAGCAGCCAGGGTGGAAGCTATCGAGAGGGCGGCTCCCGTGCAAAGTTGACCCAGCGTGTGCTCCTTGATGTCGATCTTGGCGACGGCGACGAGGACGAGCAGGAGAAAGGAGATTGCGCCCGGCCAGCCGTACACGATGGTGAGCGCTGTAGCTGGACCAGCGGCTCCGGACCCATGCCCTGATGCCTTGTAGTGCATGAGGTTCACGACTGTAAGTCCGATTACCGTGAACAAGTACGAAAGCATAAGTGTCATGTTCAGACGTGACTCGCGGAAAAAGATGAGCATAGTCAGCGTCCCCACAACATAGCCGGCAATACTGAGTATGAAACCGACCTTGCGTTCACCGGCGAAGTCAGCTGGGTGACGCACCATGTGGAACCAGGCGCTGAGTGGGACGAAGCCAAGGCAGATGACTCCTGTCAGGCATGCGCCGAGGTTTCGGTCAGTCGGCTTCATGACATAGAAGAAAAGGAATGTCAGCATGGCAAGCACTGGCGGGTCAAGAAGGTAGGTCCACAAACGCATTCGTTTCTCTCGGCTAAGCATAATCGTACTCCTTTGATTCTCAGTTCTTGCGAGTCAGAGACTCAAGAAAAGAGTATAGTGCAGAATCGGGTGCGGTGCCTCCGCAAGGTGTGCCATTGCCAGACAATCAAGAAGGCACGCATGGAGAGTTTCTCTTTCTTTACTTCAGGCCGTGTTCGGCCAAGTATTTTCTCTCCTTCTCTCGGTGCACGACAGTGAGATGGGTCTTGATCTGTTCCCAACTGGGACCATCAAGAGGATACCAGCGGAGGATGACTGCGCAGGCGAGCAGAAGCAGGGCAGGCACGAGGAACCATGCTCGCACGATGCCGGCTTCAGCCGAGGCGCTCTGCATGCCCTTTGCCAATGACTGGTCGTAGCCTGCTCGTGACAGGAACCCCAGGAAGACAGCTTGTGCCAGACTCATGGCAGGCTTGGTGACGAAGCTGTTGACCCCTGCATACATGCCTTCGCGCCGCAGTCCTGTCGTGTGTTCATCCGCGTCGATGACATCACCATTCATCAGTGGGATGAGGTACATGCCACCAGCAAAGCCAACGCCGATCAACAGAAAGGCGACCATCATCGGAATGAGCTGATGAGAGAACAGGAACCCGATGATGCATCCAATGCCGAACAAGAAGGCAAACACGCGCACACAGCGTTTCACGCCCCAGACATCGCGACGGTTGAGGAACAGTAGCAGGCCCAGGACTGCTCCAACGAAGAGCGAGCCAAGCGTGAGGGCGGTACCCACGCCCTTTGCGACGCCCATGCTCACTTCGTCATAGTAGTAATAGATGCCTTGCATGAGCTGGTTCTGGACGTAGATGACGGTGAAACTGATAGATTCGAACACGACAAAGGACCTGTTGCGGAAGCAGGCGCCCAGAGACTTCCAGAAGTTGAACTGTTCCTCTTCCTGCTGGAAGTGGTTTTCCTTATAGAAGAAGGTACTGACATAGATGACTGCCGCCATGACGATGCCGAGACCGATCATGATGAGTCGGTACGGTGTGGCATCCTGGCCGGGTCCCGGCTGGATGAGTCCAATGGCGATGGGAAAGGCAGTGGAAATGAGGCTGAAGCCGATCTTCCAGATGAAAATGCTGCTTCGTGCCTTGTTGGAAACTGCCATCTCATACGGCATGATGTAGACGGCAGTTGCGATAGCCGTATAGAAGGCATCAAACAGGAACATGCCAATGAGCATCTGGATGAACAATGCCGTCTGATTGCCCTTGAACCCAGGCAGGACTATCCAGAAGACTGCAAAGGCGACTGCGTACAGGGGTGCCCCATACCGGATGTAGGGAATACGGCGCCCAAGTCTGCTCCTGGTCCGGTCGCTGATGTACCCGAACAGTGGGTCGTTGCAGGCGTTCCAGATTCCGAAGAGCAGCCACACGATGGAGGCAAGGCGTGGGGCCAGCCCCATGATGCGCGTAAAGTAGTAGGTCAGTGCTGCGCCTTCGGCGATCGAACAGAGGATAGCGGTGGCGCCGTCAGCCGCTGACACCCAGATGCGGCTGTGGACTGGGACAGACTCTTCGTGAAGCATTTCCCCCAATACAGGTCCTGGAACTTCTCCGGCGCTTTGTATGCTTGCGCTCTCGAGTCCCGGCTGGTTATTCTCTATATTTTCCATATCGGCGCCTCCGCTTGTGGGTTCCATCAGACCCCAGGATATGGCTATTATAGCGGCCTAACGGTTTGTGTTACCGGCAAGCACGGGACTTGGTAGAAAAAACGACCAGATATCAAATCAGCCGTTTCGGCTGAATTACCCATCAGTAATAATCGCTCGAAATCGTACAGGCTTATTACGATACTCCTGGAATCTCAGCCTTTGACACATTGATATTCCCAACAATATCAACTCCGTGTTCCCTGGAGAACTTAACATATGTGTTACCTTCGGGCTGTTTCTTGTACTTGTGTGTGGTCTGGTTTCTTGATTGCTGTATGATTAGAAATAGTGGATCACAGTGCGACAACATGTGATTATGCAATGGTTTTATGTTGTCGCTTATCGAGGCGTTCAGAACTTGACCAGAGTCTGGTATGGTTGTAATTGTAAAAAATTCGTTCACATCGAGTGTGACTGTAAACGCTCCTCCCCCATAAACACAAACCATCTTGACTTCATTCACATCCACAGAAAACACGACGGAGAGCAGTGTGGTAGCCCTCGGAATATGGTGTGTAAAGCCGCAATCCACACACTTAAGCATGTAGTGTTCGTTGGATTTTGCTATCGCTGTTGGTGGAGTGGGAGGCTTAACACTGCGAGACGGTTGATTCCTGCTTGATGTGGCTGGCTGCTTCTTACCGAACAATTTGCTTAGGAAGTCCATTTGAACTCTCCTTATTTGTGGACTGCGGTTGTAGGTAATTGTCGTGGCATTCGCGCCGATATTGACTTGAGCTGCCCAACGGTTGAGTTCAGCGGCGCGGCAGATGAAGGCCGAGTCGCTTTTGCAACCATACACCCTGCGAGAAAACTCGGCCAGTTGCCTCGTGGCATTAGCCCCGTCCGCTGCACGCGTTGTTAGGCGTTTCGCAATATGGCATGAACGTCATTCCTGTTTTACGGGCCGGCTTGACCTGGTGTTCGAGGTGCATGGGGTCTATGTGCAGCAGTGCCAGCTGGCATCAAGCCTTGCTTTCAAAGGTATCATACGGTTTCCCTTTCTTATCCATCCAATCCTGCCAGTCTTGCGCTTTCCAATAATATACTTGCCCCCTGGCCCGATAGACGAGCGCAGGGATGAATTCCTTGAAATCCTCAAAAATGGATTTCGGCTCCGCAAGATCCATGTTCAATTGGGAATAGTTCGTCCGGTACCGTTTTATGCCAAAATAGATCGTCCCGATCAGGCCGCCAAGCAGGCCAAATAAACTGCAAATACCAAAAAAGGTTGATTCACGGCTGAACAGCACCAAACCGAGCAGGCTGATCCCGAAACATATCGCGAAAACTTTCAGGCCCCCTTTATCCGACTTGCGCCGTTCCTCGCGCCAGCAGTCCTGACAAAAACTCAGTCGCATCTTTTGAAACTGGCCGTAGGTTTTCTCTATTTTAGTTCCATATTCAACTCGGGTGGAATTGGAGAAAAGCAGCTTTCCCGTCACGATCTCCACATAGCTGCCTTCCTGATCCTTTCCACAGTGATTGCAGATCATCGCGTTCGCCTCCTTGTCTGGCAGGATGAATTTCAGATCCATCCTTAATTGTTCTTAATGCAATATCAATGGACATTTTCGGATAGGGTTAAGTAAGACAAATTGTCGCTCCAGAGCCTGATAACATCTCCTGCCTTTAGTTCATCTTCAGAAAAGACTTCTGACATGACCTCACCAGGCTTGAAAGTTTCATCGGTCAATGGCAATGTGCTTTTTTGTCCCATTTTTCCTCCTGCGCTATCACGGGCGCACCCGGCGACTCCCACGAAACAGGAAGGTCAACACAAACCCTGCGATAAATCCTCCGATGTGTGCCATGTAAGCTATTCCACCCGTGTCCGCTGTTTTGGCAATGGAACCGACGCCGCTAAAAAACTGCAGAACGATCCAGAGCCCAATGACGATCAGCGCAGGCACTTGAACCACTTGTTGCCCCTGCAATACTCTTATCTTGCCTTGTGGGAACAGCAAAATGTAGGCGCCGAGCACCCCCGCAATCGCCCCTGATGCCCCCAAGTTCGGCACCTTTGATCCGACGCTAAACGCCAACTGTGCAAAAGTTGCCGCAAGCCCACAGAGCAGGTAGAAGATTGCGAACTTGATGTGCCCGAAATGGTCTTCCACATTGTCACCGAAGATCCACAGGTAAAATCATCACCGATTGGCAACATAAGACTCATCTCCTCTTACTGATCAGATATGTCACAGCTTCATGTCAAGATGAGTCTAGCATTTTTCCAAGAAAGTGGACTACTCGCAGTCTGCCACCTGTGAAGTGCGACAGAGAAAGTTTGGTGCATGCGGTGTTAGCCGCCCAGAGGTCCTATCTTGGGCCATGACTGGATTCGAGATTCAACAGGTATCGCTTGCGCCACAACCCACCACCATAGCCGGTGAGGTTACCGTCTGCCCCAATGACTCTGTGACACGGAATGATGATGGCTATTCGATTATCGCCATTCGCCCTTGCAACTGCCCGGACCGCATTGGGAAGACCTATGGTTTCGGCCTGTTCTTTGTAAGAACGCGTTGAACCGTACGGTATCGTCTGCAATGCGGTCCATACTCTTTGCTGAAATGGTGTTCCTGGCAGCACCAGGGGAACATCAAATTCTCTTCTCTTTCCAGAAAAATACTCTTCCAATTGACTGCTCAATCTGTCAAAGTGTTTGCAGAAACCAGGAGCACATTCGGCGTTCAACAACTTGCTCAATCTCTTCAATTGGGTCTCCAGCATTCTTCTGTCGACAAATTCCAATAGACAGATTCCATCATCGGTAGCCCCTGCCAACATTGGCCCTAAAGGTGTCAAGATCCTTGTTGTCACAATGAGCTGACTCTCCTGGCTCTTGTTCGGAGAAAAACCGGCCGTTCTCTTGAACGAATCTGCAAAACCACTCAACGATTCATAACCAGACTCAAGAGCCGTTCCGGTAACGCTTTCTCCATGCTTGATTCGTCCAAACGCTTGCCCGATCCTCAAGGCGCGCAAATATGCCTGGAAAGTCATTTCATGATGTCTCTTGAACCAGTAACTGACGCGGCTGGGATCTAAACCCCTTGCCCGCAAGTCACTATCCCTTAGTCTGATCAATGGATTGTCATTAATTTCGGCCAACAGTGGTTTAAGCCAGTCAGGGGCAGCCCCTTTATATTCCAAAGGAGTACAGACCTTACATGGTCTATACCCAGCCAAGAGCGCGTCATGCGCCGAAGCAAAAAACTCGACGTTTGCACGCTTTGGTTTTCGCGCAGTGCAAGTGGGACGGCAAAATATTCCCGTGGTTTTGACTCCAACCACGAATATCCCCTCGAAATTGCTGTCTCTGTTGACCAACGCCGAATACAATATTTCGCTGTTGGGTAATGAGTGATTCATAGATTCACTTTCCCTGTTCTCGAGTTTTGTGTTTTGGATCATTTTGACGCATTGCCATTATGCAGCTATTTGAAACTGCCCACAACCGAAAATCGAACAACCATCTCGGATTGACACAGTAGTAGAATAGGGTCAAAATAAAAGTTACTATGGAGAAGAAAATTGGCAATATCCGCGTTATTATTAATCCAGCCGCCGGAAGGGGAGAATCTGTTTTGCCCGTTCTCAATCTGTCCATGAAAGAAGCTGGCATTAAGTGGCATGCATCAATTACTCACGAAGCGGGCGAGGCGATCAAGTTTGCCAAGACTGCTGTCAAAGAAGGAGTAGATGCCCTCGCTGTTTTCGGCGGCGACGGTACACTCATGGAAGCAATCAGCGGCCTGATGGGATCAGGGGTCCCCTTGGTTATTTTACCGGGAGGATCGGCGAATATTATGGCCAAGGAACTTGGCATACCCCAGGATCTTAAAGAAGCCTGTGCACTTATGAGTCAAGTTCCGTTGACAATGAAAGCCATTGATGTGGGGCAGTTTAGTGGCCACTATTTTATTCTAGGAGTAAGTCTTGGTTTTGGTGCGGACTTGATTGAGGGTGCGGATCGTGAGATCAAAAATAGAATTGGCTTTTTCGCCTATTTTCTTTCAGCGACCGCGGCACTAAAGAAAGCCAAGAAGGCCGTCTACCATCTGAAAATCGATGGACAAAAGCACGAAGTTCAAGGTCTAACGTGTATTGTTACCAATACGGGGAATCTCGGGTTCAGCAACATATCTTACGATAAGCACATAGATGTCAGCGATGGGCTCTTGGATGTTGTTGTTGTACGAGAAGCGAATCTGAGTCTGCTTAGACTTATGGCTGTCACCTTGCTTAAACGGGAACGCCCGGACAATGTGGAATTAGTGGAGCACTGGCAAGGCAAAGACATCAGCGTTTCCTCAAGCCCCAGACAAACGATCCAATATGATGGCGAAGTATTAAAAGAAATGCCTCTTCATATCAAGATCATTCCAGAGGCGATCAGGGTTTTGGTTCCTAAAGAAAAGGCATAACGTCATCGAATAAACGTCTTTACTGAGTGCTTTTTCGAAACTGCGTCTGGTAGAGACTGGTATACAGCCCACCTTGCGCCAGCAAAGTGGCGTGATTGCCACTTTCCACAATTCTCCCCCGATCCATGACCAGAATCAGGTCTGCAGCCAGGATGGTGCTCAGCCGGTGGGCGATGACAATGCTAGTGCGTTGTGCCATCACAGAACCAAGTGCATCCTGAATCAGAGCTTCAGATTCGCTGTCCAAGCTGCTGGTGGCTTCATCCAATACCAGAATGCGCGGATTCTTGAGGATCACACGTGCCAGCGCAATACGTTGCTTCTCGCCACCACTCAGGCGATAACCGCGTTCGCCGACGATCGTATCGTACCCTTCTGGCAGTGCATGGATAAATTCGTAAATATTGGCAACCCGGCAGGCGTTTTCAAGTTCTTGCTGACTAGCTTTTAGTCGGGCATATTGCAGGTTGGTGCGGATGGTATCATGGAACAGATATGTTTCCTGGGTGACCATGCCGATTTGCGCCGAGAGTGATTCAAGCGTCAAGTCACGTAGATCGTGACCATCAATGCGAATGACCCCGGCAATTGGATCATATAGGCGGGGGATGAGATACGTGAGGGTCGTCTTACCCGCACCGCTGGGACCTACAAGGGCCACAAGCTGCCCGGGCGCGGCCCTGAAACTGACGTTTTCCAACGCAATACTGCGCGCCTGGCTGCGCGAGGCAATCTCCTCATCCTCTGCGCTTGTCCGTGCTCTCGAGAGAACCGCTGTGACGTTGTCCATACTGCCATAGCGGTGGACATCAGCGAGCAACTTCTCATCGCCGGCTTCGTACTTGAAAGAGACATTATTAAAAACAATCTCACCTTGGATGTTTTGGACTGCTACTGCATCCGGTTTTTCAGCGATATCGACAGGCAGATCGATCACTTCAAACACACGCTCAAAGCTGACCATCGAGGTGGCAAAGTCCACAGGCGCATTTGAAAGCCCTTGCAGCGCACTATACAGGTAGCTCAGATAGGCTCCAAAGGCCACAATTGTTCCGATCGTGAAAGCACCCTGGATGACAAAATAGCCACCCAGCCCATAGACCAGGGCTGTGCCCACCGCACTGATCAGAGCGATAATTCCTATAAAGATCGATCCGGTAAATGTCCGCTGCACGTCCAGGTCACGCACCTGCGTTGCCCGTTGGCCAAAACGGGTAACCTCCAACTGCTGCCGACCAAACAGCTTTACAAGCAGTGCACCGCCAATATTGAGTGTCTCGTTCATCATGGCATTCATCTGTGCGTTGGCTTCCATCTGTCTGCGGGCAATGTCGCGCAGACGGGTGCCCAACAAGCGCACCGCTAAAATGAACAAAGGCAGAATAGCCACACTGATCAACGTCAACCGCCATTCGAGTGTCAGCATGATCGTCAATACTGCTGCTGCCTGGATGGTCTGGGTGACCATACTGACAATAGTGCTGCTGATGGCATCTTGTGCTCCCACAACATCGTTGTTGAGACGGCTCATGAGCTCGCCGACTTTAGTGTTGGTAAAGAAGCGCAGCGACATACGTTGCAAACGAGCATAGAGTGCCAGGCGCAAATCATACGTCACGCCCTCACCAACACGCGCATTTATGCGCCGCTGGGCCACATTGATTGCACCAGTCAAGGCTGGGATCAGAAGCAGTGCCATGGCCAGTAATATCAACCTATGAATGTTCCGGGCCGGGATGGTGTTGTCAATCAAGTCACGCAAGATGAGCGGTGTCAGCAGCATCAAACCCGTGTTGACCAGGACCAGCAGCAGCATACCGCCGATGAGCCAGCGGTAGGGTTTGGCGTAGTAGAGCACCCGCTTAAGCAGTTGCCGTGTAATTCTTGGTTTTTCATCGGGGGAATTGATAATGCTCCGCATGCCCCCGTAAAATGACCCCCCGCGAACTGGTCCCCCCTGAATTGGCATCCTAATAATCTCCTCAATTTGAACTCTCTATTTTAATAATTATCCCACGGTTTGGTGGGGTGTCTAGTCCGGATTCAAATGAATGGATGTTAACATGGGCAACAACACTTGGGGATTATGAGGGGAATTTCGTGATTTATGTTTATAGTGGTAACGGGGACATAGTTAATGTCGTAGCTAATCTAGAGGTGACCCCATGCCAGCCTCGAAGTTGCTCCATGGCCACTTGGCTGAGTCTTGGCTACACAAGATCAATTCAATCTTTGCGGTCTTCAGGGCAGTGTCAACGTCATTCAGCCATTTGTTCCCTACCGATATGCTGGTAGGAAAAGGAGGATTCTCCGATGTTTAAACTTCATGGAATTTATGCACCCATCGCAACGCCATTTGTGGATGGGAAGATTGCCTACGACAAGTTAGAAAAGAATCTGGATTTCTGGCTCAAATCCGATCTGGAGGGCATCGTGGTCATGGGCTCCAACGGGGAGTTCGTCCTGCTGTCCCCGGAGGAAAAAGTGGAATTGATGCGATTTGTCTGCACCCGAGCCAAAGGCAAAAAGCCCGTTATCGCGGGAACCGGCGCCGAATCGACGATGGAGACAATCCGTCTCAATGAAAAGGCCGCCGAAGCGGGAGCGGAAGCGGTCTTGGTCGTGACCCCGAATTACTACAAAGGGAGCATGACTGATTCGGTTCTTGCGCGTTTCTACACAGATGTTGCCAGCGCCTCTCCATTGCCGCTCATTCTCTACAACATGCCGCGCAATACCGGAATCAACATCTCTGCCAAACTTGCCGTCGAACTTGCAAAGCACCAAAACATCATCGGAATCAAGGATAGCAGCGGCAATATCGTCCAGATCGCAGACATGATCCGGAATGCACCGAAGGGTTTTTCCGTTTTTGCGGGTTCCGCGAGTTTCCTTTACGTGAGCCTCGTCCTCGGCGCCACCGGAGGCACCCTCGCCTTGGCCAACGTCTTCCCAAACGAATGCGCCCGTCTGCAGAA